>NZ_WOEI01000003.1 GCF_009733925.1 Streptobacillus canis
GTTACAGATATGACATCTAGATGAATTTGATTTTAGATGTCATGTTTATCACTCCTTTCTGTTAGTTTTGTTTGGTGATTAAATTATATAGAAAAGAAAGAGGTGATTCAAGGGATTTTTTAAAATCTCGAATCACCTTTTTTTATATTATTATTTGCTTACAATCTTTTATTATGATATAATTTAAAAAAAGTTAAATAGGGGAAATTTATGTCATATTCTTCAAAATTAAAAGATGAAATTTTAAACAATAAAAATAGAGATAAAAATGATATATTATCAGAACTTTTTGGGATTTTTTTGTCTAAAAATTGTATTAGAAATAGTGGGATTGAATTTAGTACAGAAAATTTAAAATTAGCTCAAAGGGTATATAATAATATATTGAAAGTAACAAATTTAGTGCCACAATTAAGATATATTACTGCAAAAAGATTTTCCAAACCAAGAGTTTATACCATAAGTATAACTAATATTATAGATACAGAAGAAAATTATGGTTTTTTTTTAAAAGAATTATTTTCTTTTAAAAAATTTGAAAATAATAAGAATATCTCAGGAATTTTAAGAGGATATTTTCTAAATTCTGGATATATAAAAGATCCAAGTAAGGGATATACTTTGGATTTTTTCATAGATACAGAAGATGCTTCAACTTTTTTGTATATGTTATTAAAACATATAAATAAAAAAGTATTTCAAACTGAGAAAAAAAATAAAAATATAGTATATATTAGAAATTCAGAGGATATTTTAGATGTGATACATTTGATGGGTGGATTACAAATTTTTTTTGAATATGAAGATGTTACTGTAAAAAAGGAATTAAATAATAAAATAAATAGGAATATGAATTATGAACTTGCAAATGAAACAAAAAAAATGTCAGCTTCTATCAAACAAATTGATATGATAAGCTATATAGATGAAAAAGTTGGACTTGAAAATTTAACTAAAGCACTTTCTGAACTTGCTAAGTTAAGATTGAAGTATGATGAAGATTCTTTTCAAGAATTAGCAGATAAATTAAATATTTCTAAATCAGGGATTAGAAATAGATTTAGAAGATTAGAAGAAATATATTTAGAATTAAAAGGGTAAAATTATGAAAAAGTTAAAAGAATATAAAGAATTTGAAGAATTTTTAAATGATTTTAAAAATTTTAATGAAAAAGCAAAATATTTTAAAATAGATATGAAAGGAAATGTTTTTATTAAAGCCCCATCCTATATTTTAGAATATGGATATATGTATATAGTTAAGAAATTTGAAGAAGTTGAAGAATTATTTTCTACAGAGGATATATATTTAAAAAAAGAAAAACAGGTAAAAAGACATTCAAATATATCTTTGGAAAAGCTTAAAGAAAGTTTTTTTAGAGCTATATTTAATAGAGATTTCATACATTCTTTAAGTCTTGCAAATGAGTTGATTAGAAGAGATAAAAAAATTTTTTTTGAAATATTATATTTAAACGCGAAACTATCAGATGATGAAAATAGATTAGTTAAGGTATATCTTTTTGAGAAAATAATAGAAGATATAGGAATAAATATACCTATGCTTAGAAATTTAATAGCATATATATGTAGCTCAAAAGAAGGTTACGGAAATAAAAAGAAAATAGATAAACTTTATGCATATATATTTAAAATTAAATTTGGTGAAGATTTGAAGGTTAACCTTAAAAAAATGAATAAAAATAATGAAGTTATATTAAGATTCTTGGAGGAAAAATAATGTTGGAAATGAAATTTATAAGAGAAAATGTAGAACTTGTAAGACAAGGATTAAAAAATAGAAATAGTGAATATGATTTGGATGCGTTATTAGAATTAGATATTAAGAGAAGAGAGTTATTAACTGAGGTGGAAACATTAAAAAAAGAAAGAAATGATGTTTCAGCTATTATAGGTAAAAATGCTAGAGAAGGCATTGATTCTACTGAACTTAAAGAAGGAATGGCGAAAGTTTCGGCAAGAATTAAAGAACTTGATGCTGAAGTTTTAGAAATAGATGAAAAACAAAGAATGATGTTATTAACTATACCTAATGTACCTCATTTTTCTACTCCGATTGGAGTAAATGAAGATGAAAATGTTGAAGTTAGAAAATGGGGAGAACCAACTAAATTTAATTTTGAAGTTAAATCTCATGATGAATTAGGAGTTAATTTAGATATACTTGATTTTGAAAGAGGAGCTAAGCTTTCAGGTTCTAGGTTTACTGTATATAAAGGTATGGGAGCAAGGCTTGAAAGAGCTTTAATTAACTTTATGTTAGATATTCACACAGAAGAACATGGATTTACAGAAATCTTAACGCCACAACTTGCCAAAAAAGAAATAATGATAGGTACAGGGCAACTTCCTAAATTTGAAGAAGATATGTATAAAATAGTTGGTGAAGATTTATACTTAATACCAACTGCAGAGGTAACTTTAACTAACCTTTATGCAGGAGAAATTTTAAAAGAAGAAGAATTACCTAAACATTTTTGTGGATTTACTGCATGTTTTAGACAAGAAGCAGGTAGTGGTGGAAGAGATTTAAAAGGATTAATAAGACAACATCAGTTTAATAAAGTTGAAATGGTTAAAATTGTTCATCCAGATAAATCATATGAAGAATTAGAACATATGACGGGCTGTGCAGAAAGAATATTACAAAAATTAGGACTACCTTATAGAGTTCTTGCATTATGTACAGGAGATATGGGATTTTCTGCAACTAAAACATATGATTTAGAAGTATGGGTTCCATCTCAAAATAAATATAGAGAAATTTCAAGTTGTTCAAATACTGAAGATTTCCAAGCAAGACGTGCTATGATTAAATTTAGAGCAGAAGATAAAAAAAGTTATTTTGTTCACACATTAAATGGATCAGGATTGGCTGTTGGAAGAACTTTACTTGCAATAATTGAAAATTATCAACAAGAAGATGGAAGTATTTTAATTCCTGAAGCATTAGTTCCATATATGGGTGGTAAAACAGAAATAAGATAAGAGGCAATATGAAAAAAATAATAAAAGGTCTAATCCTTCTAGTTTTTTTAGGAGGATTAGCCTGGTATTTAGAATTTTCGGGATACCTATATCATAATCATATATTAGCTAGAAAATATGATATACACGGTATAGATATCTCACATCATCAAGTGAGACTAAATTGGTCTCAAATAGACAAAGACTATGAGTTTGTATTTATGAAGGCAACAGAAGGAAAAGATCATTTAGATAGAGATTTTTTCTATAACTGGAATAGAGCACAATTATCAGGATTTAAAGTAGGAGCTTACCATTTTTTCTCTATGTTATCTAAAGGAGAAGAACAGGCTAATTTTTATATCTCTAAAGTACCTAAAGTAGATAATGCATTTCCGCCTATAGTAGATTTAGAAATACCAACTAAATATCCAAAAGAAGTTGTAAATAAAGAACTTAAAGATTTAATAAATAAACTAGAAGCACATTACAAAAAAAGAGTAATAATATATGTTACAAGACATACATATAAGGCATTTATTGAAAATGAATTTCTAAATAATCCTATATGGATAAGAAATATAAAATGGTATCCAGAGCAAGAAAGATGGGATTTTTGGCAATATTCAAATAGAGGAAGAGTTAAAGGTATTTCAGGGTTTACAGATAGAAATGTCTTTAGAGGTAAGGATATAGATAAGTTTATAGAAGAAAATAGAATAAAATAATAAAATAGTTCAATGAAATTTCATGGAACTATTTTTCGTGTAAGGAGAAATAATGAATCTAGTGCAATTTAATAATGTATATAAACAATTTAATGGTGAATACATATTAAAAGATATTAGTTTTAGTGTAAATAACACTGATAAAATAGGATTAATAGGATTAAATGGTGTTGGAAAATCTTCATTAGTAAAAATATTACTTGGAAGAGAAAATCATGATGGTATGGAAAATAATATTAATCAAAAGGGAACGGTATTTCTAAATCCTAATATTAAAGTTGGCTATTTATCACAAAATCATAGTTTTTCTTCAGAGAAGAATACAGTATATGAAGAATTATTAGAAGTTTTTTCAAAACAAAAAGAATTGTTAGAAAAAATAAATAAAGTTAATACATTAATGAGTGTAACTGAAGATTTAGAAGATTTACTTAAAGAATATGAAAAATTACATAATGAATATGAAGCTACAGGCGGATATGAAGTAGAATTTAAAATAAAACAAGTAATGCAAGGGTTAGAATTAAATGATTTTAGAGATGCTATACTTTCTTCACTTTCTGGTGGTGAGAAAACTAGAATTACTCTTGCAAAATTACTCTTACAAGAACCTGACTTATTAATACTAGATGAGCCTACTAACCATTTGGATATAATATCTATTGAATGGTTAGAAGATTATTTAAAAAAATATGTTAAAGCTTTCATATTAATATCACATGATAGAATATTTTTGGATGAAGTATGCAATAAGATAATGGAAATAGAGAATAAGAAACTATATGAATATGATGGAAATTTTTCTGATTTTGTAATTCAAAAAGAATTGTTTTTAAAAGGCGAAATAAAAAGATATGAAAAAGAAAGTGAAAAGATAAGAAAAATAGAAGAGTATGTACAAAGATATAAAGCAGGAATAAAATCAAAACAAGCAAGAGGAAGACAAACAATATTAGATAGAATGGAAAGGATGGATAACCCTATATTTAACCCTAATAGAATGAAGTTGAAATTTGAAATGAAACATTCCTCTGGAGATAGAGTTTTAAATGTCAATCAGATTACTAAGAGTTTTGAAGAAAAGAAAGTTTTAAATAATGTTAGTTTTGAATTATTTAGAGGAGATAAAGTAGGTATAATAGGTAAAAATGGCATAGGAAAATCAACCTTGCTTAAAATTTTAATAGGAAAACTTAAACAAGATTATGGAGATTTCAAAATAGGAGAAAGAGTAAGTATCGGTTACTATGATCAAGATCATCAAAATCTTTTTCCAGAAAATAATATATTACAAGAAATAAATAATTCTTTATCATATACTGAAGAATATTTGAGAAGTAAATCAGCATCTTTCTTGTTTTCAGGAGATGATGTGTTAAAAAAAATTTCTTCACTTTCTGGAGGAGAAAAAGTTAGAGTTTCATTACTTAAGTTAATAGAAGAAAAAGCTAATTTATTGATACTAGATGAACCTACAAATCATTTAGATATTTATTCTATAGAAGTACTTGAAGATGCTTTAATAGATTATGAAGGTAGTATGCTTTTAATATCACATAATAGACATTTTTTAGATTCTGTTTGTAATAAAATATATTTTCTATCAGAAGATGGGTTAGAAGAATTTAAAGGTAATTATGGAGAATATAAAGAAAATATTAAAAATAGAAAAGAAGTAGTAGATAAAACTGAAGAAAAAATTAGTTATGAAGAGAGAAAAGCAAAACAAAAAGCAGAAATAAAAAGAAAAAAAGATCTTGAAAAAATAGAAAGAGATTTAGAAGATATAGCTAATAAACTTAAAACTTTAGATGAAGAAATGGCTAAAGCAGGGTATAAAAATGATTTAAGTAAGATGATAGATATACAAAAAGAAATAGAAAAAACTAAAATGAAAGAAGATGAATTAATATTATTGTGGAGTGAATTAGAGTAGTTTTTATTATCTTTTTTTGATATAATTAAAATGAAAATAGAAGAAAGGATATTTCTTTGATAGATATGATTAAATTAAATACACTAGAAGAATTAATAGGTAAAAAAATACCTAGTTTAAAAGAAGATTTTAATGTAACTATGAATTCTAAAGAAGCAAAAGAAAATATGGTTTTCTTTGCAATTAATAAGGGTAATGATTATGCGAATGAAGCAGAGAAAAATGGGGCTTTTGTAATTTTTGATAAAGAGGGTTTAGATATTAAAAATGGTCATCTTGTAGAAGATACAGTTAAATTTATGCAAGAGTTTGCTAAAAGGTATAGGAGAAATAAAAAATTTACTGTAATTGGTATTACAGGTTCAAATGGAAAAACGACAGTTAAAGATATACTCTATTCAGTTCTATTAGATAAAGGAGAATCTGTATATAAGACACAGGGAAATTATAATAATCATATAGGACTTCCATTTACAATACTTTCGGCAAAAGATAGTGATAATATTTTGTTACTTGAAATGGGTATGTCAAATTTAGGTGAAATAGATTTACTAGCCTCTATAGCTAAACCAGATTATTCTATAATTACAAATATAGGACAATCACATTTAGAGTATTTGAAGACAATGGAAAATGTATTTAAAGCTAAAACAGAAGTAATACCTCATACACTAAAAAAGGTTATAGTTAATGGTAGTGATAAATTCTTGTCGAAATTAGAAAATGTGATTAAGGTAGATGTTAAAGAAATAAAAACAAATCTTTTAGGAGATCATAATTTACTTAATGTCTCTATTGTAGATGAATTACTTAATTTTATGGGATATAAGAAGTTAAATTATGAGAATATCTTGTTAACTGCAGGAAGATTTCAAATAGTTAATGGTAAATATTTATATATAAATGATGCATATAATGCATCGCCATTATCAATGAAGGCATCTCTTGAAACATATTCTAAATTATATAATGAAAAATATAAAATAGCAGCTCTTGGAGATATGTTAGAACTTGGAGATGATGAAATTAAATATCATGAAAGATTAATAGATGTTTTAAAAGAAGTATATATAGATGAGTTAATGCTTTTTGGTACAAGAATGAAACATTTATATAATGAACTTTTGAAAGATGAAAAGGTTAAATTCACATATAGTTATTTTGATGATAAAGAAAATATTAGAAAAGCTATAGATAATATAAAGACTTCTAAGGAAAAAGTGATTTTATTGAAGGGGTCAAGATCTATGAAAATGGAAGAAATAATGGAGGTAAATAACTAATGCTATATTATATTCAAAGTCTATTTATAAATAAATATACATATTTAAGAGTATTTAGATCTATATCTATAAGAATGGGAGTTGCTTTTGGTGTAGCACTTTGTTTTATGATAATTTTTGGGAATTCATTTATTAAATGGTTGAAATATAAAAAATTTGGAGATACTATAAGAGAAGATGGGCCTGAAACTCATTATTCTAAACAGGGTACACCTACTATGGGAGGTCTTTTAATAATAGCTTCTATACTTTTTTCTACTTTAGTTGCAGGGAACTTTACTAATAAGTTTACAGTTTTCCTATTCTTCATGACTATAGTATTTTCAACTATAGGTTTCTATGATGATTATTTAAAATTAACTAAAAGTAAAAAAGGTTTATCAAGTAAGAAAAAGCTTTTATTCCAAACTATAATGACATTTATAGTCTTTGGTTTTGTGTATAAGCTTGGATTAGTTAATAATACTATAGATTTTGCTATTATTAATCCGATAATTAAAAAATCGTATATTTATATGGGACCAATTTTATTTTTCTTTTTTATGTTTTTTGTAATAGTTGGGACATCAAATGCAGTTAATTTAACTGATGGATTAGATGGACTTGTTAGTAGTCAAATAGTAATTGTTACTTCTGTGTTAATGTTAATAGCGTATGCAGTAGGACACTATAATTGGGCAGAATATATTAATATTTATCATGTAACAGGAGCAGGAGAAATTGCGGTGTTTTTAGCTTCTATAGTAGGAGGATGTCTAGGATTTATGTGGTTTAATTTCTTTCCAGCTCAAGTATTTATGGGAGATGTTGGTTCTTTAACTATAGGAGGATTACTAGGAACTATATTTATATTATTAAAACAAGAACTACTTTTACCTATTATGGGTATAATCTTCTTTGTAGAAGCTTTATCTGTAATGATACAAGTATTATCATATAAAAAATTTAGAAGAAGAGTATTTAAAATGGCCCCTATTCATCATCATTTTGAAAAATTAGGTATGCCAGAAACAAAAGTTACAATAAGATTTTTAATTGTTACAATAATTGCTTGTTTATTAGCATTAATGATACTTAAATTAAGATAGGAGAATAAAAATGATTATCGTATTTGGTGCAGGTATTAGTGGTATAGGTGCAAGAGACCTATTAGAATCAAAAGGGAAAAAGGTAGTTTTAGTTGATGATAAAATTGGAGAGATGACTACTGAAAAAGCTTTAGAAATTATTGAAAAAGAAGAGATTGAATATATAGTTAAATCACCAGGAATTTCTTTTAAAAATCCTTTTATTCAAAAAGTAATAGAGAAAAATATTCCTATATATTCTGAAATAGACATTGCTTATGAATATATGAATAAAGATATACAAATAATTGCATTTACGGGAACTAATGGTAAAACAACTACTTGTACTAAAACTTATGAAATGCTTAAAAAAGCAGGATTTAATGTAGAACTTGGTGGTAATGTGGGGAGATCTTATGCAGAAATTGTAAAAGAAGATAAAGAGCTTGACTATATAGTGCTTGAATTAAGTAGTTATCAATTAGAAAATAATCCTAAGATTAAACCATATATTGCTGGAATAATTAACTTAACACCAGATCATTTAAGTAGATATAATGATGTAGAAGATTACTATATGACTAAATTTAATATATTCTTACATCAAAGTAAAAAAGATAAAATGATAGTTAATGTAGATGATAGTACATTCTTAAATTTATATAAAATAGCTAAAGAACTTGAAAATTACAAAAATCCAAAAAGAGTATATATAAGTAAAAATACTAAAGGAAGTATATTTGTAGCTGATGGAGCTATATATATTATGAAAGATCTTTATGAAATGTATAATTCTAAATTTAATTTAAGCCAAAGTGCAGATAAATTAATAGAAGTAAAAGATCTTGCTTTAAAAGGAGAACATAATTTAGAAAATATGCTGTTTTTAATAGCAACTGCTAAAATATGTGGAGTTCCAAATAAAGTAATTAGAAATTATCTAAAAGAGGCTAAAAGTATAGAACATAGAATGGAAGATTTCTTTAAAAAAGGAAATACAGTATTTATAAATGATTCAAAAGGAACTAATGTTGCTTCAACAAATAAAGCTATCTCTTCTTATGAAAATGATATAATATTAATTTGTGGAGGGGAAGATAAAAAAGTGCCTTTAGATGAATTAAGTAAAGAAATAGGAAAAAAAATTAAATTTACATATATTTATGGACAAAACAGATATTTAATAGAAAATGAGCTTAAAAATGTTGGGTACAACAAATATTTAATGTTTGAAACTGTTGATGAATGTATTAATCATATTAAAGAAAATGTGAATTTTGAAGAGGATATAACAGTACTTTATTCACCAGCTACTTCAAGTTTTGATCAATTTACAAACTTTGAAGAAAGAGGAAGATATTTTAAAAATAAAGTATTAGAAATTTTAGGAGAAAAATGATGCAAAATTTTTTTAAGACTACTAGTAAAAAGCAATTATTAACAACTGTTTTAATTTTAATTTTAATTTTAACTATTATAGGTGTATTTAACTTATTAAGTTTAACTTCACCTGAGAGTTTAAAAAATACTTCAGGATTAAATCATGTATCAATAATCATAAAACATTTAAGACATTTGAGTATCGCATTTGCAACTATGGGTGCATTTATGGTCTTTTTAAATGTTAATAAACTAAATAAAATGACACTTGGTATCATGATAATTATAGTTGCTGGATTAATAGCTACACTATTAATAGGGAAATCAGTTAATGGAGCTAGAAGGTGGATAGTTTTTGGACCAGTGACAATACAATTTTCAGAATTTGCTAAATTAGGATTAATACTAGTATTAGCATATATGATAGAAAGAGCATATTATATTAGAAAAGAAAGACTTAATATTTACCTATATACTGGAATATATACTTTATTTTGTGCTGGATTAATATTAATTTCAAGATCATTTTCAGCAACAGTACAATTTATATTACTATTCCTTTGTATGTATTGGATAAGTGGAGTAATTTCATGGAAAAAAATAGTTGCAATAGTTTTTATTTTGGTTATTCCAGGTTCTATTGCAGTACTAACAAAAGGATATAGACTTTCGAGATTAAATTTTGAAAATGAACATGCACTTTTAGCTATGAAATCAATAAGTAACGGAGGATTATTTGGTTCAGGTTATGGAAATAGTATAGCAAGAAACTTTTATCTTCCAGAAGTACAAACAGATTATATATTTGCTGGATTTGTAGATGAATGGGGATTTGTGGGAGCTATAACATTAATAATAATATTTTTAATTTTAATTTATTTTATATTCTACAGTGCTAAATTTGCAAATTCTATTTATGAAAAAATGATAATTTATGGAGTAGGATTTATGATATCAAATCAATTTATACTTCATTTAGGAATAAATGTTAACATACTTCCTTCAACAGGAATAACTCTTCCTTTCTTAAGTGCGGGAGGGTCATCTTTATGGACGATATTTATGGGACTTGGATTAGTTTTGAGTATAATATTAAGTATGAATGATAAATTAGAAGAAGGTGTAATATATGAGTAAAATATTAATTACTACAGGTGGAACAGGTGGACATATCTATCCGGCATTAGCACTTGCAGAAAAACTTAAAGAAAAAGGGCATGAATTAGTGTTCATGGGAACTTGTCATAGAATGGAAAAAGAAATAGTTCCAAGTAGAGGATATAAGTTTTATGGACTTGATATTATTCCTATAAGAAGTATTAGTGGAATATTAAAATTAGTTAAAGGAATATATGATGCAAGAAAAATTTTAAAAGAAGAAAAAGTTGAATATGTAATAGGGTTTGGAAACTATATTTCACTTCCAGCGTTACTTGCAGCTAAAACATTAAAACTTGACATATTCTTACAAGAACAAAATGTAACTATGGGACAAGCAAATAAATGGATGTATCCATATGCTAAAAAGATATTTGTAGCATTTACAGAAACTTTAAAAAGTGTTAAAAAGGAATATAAGGATAAATTTGTTGTTACTGGAAATCCAATAAGACCAGAATTTTATGGAGTGTCTAAATGTGAAATTAGAGAAAAAATGGGAATAAATAAAGATGCTAAAGTAATAACTATAATGGGAGGATCATTAGGAGCGAAAAATATTAATGATGTACTAGTTAAGAAGTTTGAAGATATTAAAGCATCTGAAGTTACACTTTATTGGGCTACTGGGAAAGAATTATATAAAGAAGTTACTGATAGAGTAGAAGAAAATGAAAATACTATAGTAGTTCCATATTTTGAGGAATCATATAATATTATGGCTGCATCTGATTTACTTTTATGTCGTGCAGGAGCTTCAACAATTTCTGAATTAATTGAACTTGAAAAACCAGCAATATTGATACCATATAATTTTGTTGGACAAAAAGAGAATGCAGAAATATTAGAAGCAATAGATTCTGCTAAAATATATTCTAATGAAGAAGTAGAAATTGCTATAGATGAAGCAATTAGACTTGTTAAAGATGAAGGAAAACTTAAATTTATGAAAGAAAATATTTCTAAAATTAATCCAGGTAATGCTGTAGAAAATATTATGAAATATTTTGAGAATTAGTATGGGTAAAATACTAATAACTGCTTTTGATCCTTTTGGTGGAGATCAAATTAATGTTTCGGAAGAGGTATTAAAGAACCTTCCTGAAAAAATAAATGGATATGAAGTTATTAAACTTTTAATACCTGTGGTTAGAAATAAAAGTTTAAATAAAATTAAAGAAGCTATTATAACCTATAATCCTAAATATATATTATCTTTAGGTCAAGCTGGAGGCAGTAAGACAATATCTATAGAAAGGATAGGAGTAAATGTAGATGATTATAGAATAGAGGATAATGAAGGTAATCAACCTATAGATGAACCTATCTTTGCAGATGGAGAAAATGCTTATTTTTCAACATTGCCTATTAAAAGTATCTTTGAAAGATTAGAAAAAGAAAGTTTGCCTGTTAAAATTTCTAATACTGCAGGAACTTTTGTATGTAATCATGTACTTTATGGTGTAAGATATATAATAGAAAAAGAAAAGTTTGATATTAAATCAGGATTCATACATCTTCCATATATGGATTTTCAGGTAAAAAATAAAGAGAACATGTATTCTTTACCTTTTGAAAAGATATTAAATGGAGTAATTAAAGCAATAGAAGTAATAGTGGATAATGAAAAAGATAAGAAAATTATCGCTGGAGAGATATTTTAGAAAAGATAAATAGACAACTATTTATCTTTTTATTTTTATAAAGATATAATAATATTTAACAATTCCGTTAGATGAGGGTAAGGTTAGAACTACTAAAGAGATTAAAAAATGAAAAAAGTATATAGCTGTAGGTAATAACGAAAGTGCAATTAATGAATTTACATACGAATATAAAAATAAATATATTGGTGGTATAGTGGATAGGAAAGTATATATGAAAACAAAAAATGAATATTAGAGGGAGAAAGTATTTTTATAAATAAGATTCCTGCGGTGGAGAAAAAAGTTTTGGCACTGTACTTGAAAGGGTAAATTGTTAGCATTGAAGAAGAAGGGAAAGTATATAAAATGATTAAAAGTGGGTAAAGATAATTATATTATTTTAACTGAAGAAAAAAATGGGAAAAAAGAGAGGTGTTTATATTAGAAAAAGGAAATAGAAAAATTGTTTTAGGAAATTATTCTGAAAAAATAAATAAGTTTGAATTTAGGATGAGAAATAAAAGAAATTAAATAAGTTTAGAATAAAGAGAAACAACAATATCACTTGATTTTTTACATAAAATTTGATAAAATTTAGGTGTATGAAACAATAAAAATCTAGGAGGAAAAGAAATGAAGTATAATTACAAAGACTTAGGTTTAGTAAATACTAAAGAAATGTTTGCTAAAGCAAATAGAGAAGGGTATTCAGTACCAGCGTTTAATTTTAATAACTTAGAACAATTACAAGGGATTATTGAAGCTTGTGTTGAAATGGGTTCACCTGTAATTTTACAAGTATCTACTGGAGCAAGAAAATATATAGGGAAAGAAATGTTACCGTTTATGGCTAAAGCTGCAACAGCATATGTAAAAGCTTCAGGTTCAGATATACCAGTAGCATTACATTTAGATCATGGTCCAAGCTTTGAAGTATGTAAGGACTGTATAGAATATGGTTTTTCATCAGTAATGATAGATGCATCACATCATTCATTTGATGAAAATGTTGAAATTTCAAAATCAGTTGCTGAATTTGCACATCAACATGATGTTACAGTAGAAGCAGAATTAGGAGTTTTAGCTGGAGTTGAAGATGATGTAGTTGCAGAACATAGTATATACACTCAACCTGATGAAGTTCAAGAATTTGTTGAAAGAACAGGTGTAGATTCATTAGCTATCGCTATAGGAACTTCTCATGGAGCACATAAATTTAAACCAGGAGACGATCCTAAAATTCGTTTAGATATTTTAAAAGAAATCGAAGAAAGAATACCAGGATTCCCAATAGTATTACACGGTTCATCTTCAGTACCTAAACAATTTGTTGATATGATAGTTCAATATGGAGGAACTATGAAAGATGCAATAGGTATACCTGATCAACAATTATTATTAGCTTCTAAATCAGCAGTAGCAAAAATAAATGTTGATACAGATGGAAGATTAGCTTTCACTGCAGGAATTAGAGAAGTATTAGCAACTAAACCAGGAGAATTCGATCCTAGAAAATATGCTGGAAAAGCAAAAGATTATATGAAAGAATATTATAAATCTAAAATTGTAGAAGTATTTGGATCACAGGATGCATATAAAAGAGGAGTAGAAGTTAAATAATTAGTTATAAAAGCCTTGTTTCTAAATCTATGGAATAAGGCTTTTAAACATATAATAAGGAGGTTGTAGTGTTTAGTAGAATTTCAGATGCAGAAGTAGCACAAATAATTTTAAAAGGGTTAGGGAATAAAGGAAATATAGATTCATTAGAAAGCTGTTTCACAAGATTAAGAGTGGGAGTTAAAAATTTAGATAAAGTTAATAATGAAGTATTAAAAGAAGCAGGAGCACTTGATGTAGTTGTTGTGGACGAAAATAACGTACAAGTAGTAATGGGAACAAAAGCTCCAAGAATTTTAGATGTAATTAATAATGGAGAAGAAAAACTTTCTACTAAAGAAGAAAAGTTAATAGAAGCTTTAGGGAAAAAAGAAAATATAGACTCATTAGAAAGTTGTTTTACAAGATTAAGAGTAGGAGTTAAAAATTTAGATAAAGTTAATAATAATGTTTTAAAAGAATTAGGAGCATTAGATGTAGTTGTTGTGGATGAAAATAACGTTCAAGTAGTAATGGGACCAAAAGCACCAAAAATTTTAGATGAACTAAAAAAATTAATATAGGTGATAATATGAAATATTTTGTTGGAGTAGATTTAGGTGGAACAAATACTAAAATAGGACTGTTAGATTCAAAATATAATATTTTAGTTGAAGAAAGTATAAAAACAGAATCGAAAAAAGGGCCAGAAGATACATTTGGTAGAATTTGGAATAAAATACAAGAATTATTTACAAGAATTTCAGCTGATATATCAGAATTAGAAGGAATAGGGCTTGGTATACCTGGTCCAGTGGTTGATAGATCTATAGTAAAAATAGCTGCTAATTTTTCTTGGGGGAATGATTTTAATGCTAAAGAAGTATTTGAAAGAATTTCTGGAAAAACTGTAATAGTAGAAAATGATGTTAGAGCTATAGCACTTGGTGAAAATTTATTTGGAGCGAGTAAAGGGTATAAAAATAGTATAATTATGCCCATAGGAACAGGTATTGCTGCAGGTATGATAATTAATGGAGAATTAATTTCAGGTAATGATGGAGCAGCAGGTGAAATTGGACATATTTCAGTTGATTTAAATGGTGAGAAATGTGGTTGTGGATTAACAGGGTGTTTAGAGTTATTTACATCAGCTACTGGTATAGTGAAAGAGGGAATAAAAGTTCTAAAAAAAGAACAAAAAGGAATACTTTATGAAACATTTAAAGATGAATTCGAAAAACTTGAAGCATATCATATTTTCATTGAAGCAAGAAAAGGAGATAAAACTGCAGAAATTATAGTAGATAATTTTTGTAATAAATTAGCCTATGGAATGGGTGTGTTAATTAATTTAGTAAATCCTGAAATAATAGTTATTGCAGGAGGGGTTGCAAAATCAGCTGACTTAATAATAGATGGAGTAAAAAAACATTTACCTAAATATGCTTTAAATATGAGTATTAATATACCTATAGTTAAAAGTGAATTATTAGATTCAGCTGGAGTAAAAGGAGCTGCATCGTTAATTATAAATAAAAAATAAGAAATTTCATATAATAATATGATACAATGAATATTATATAAAAAAGGAGAGATATAAATGAAAAAGACAATATTAGGGTTAAGTCTTGTTTTATCTGCATTATCATTTACAGCAGAACCAAAATATAAATTGGGAGATGTAGAACAAGCAGTTATACAAGCAGAATTAACAAGAGTAGCGGAAGAAGGTACATTAAATTTCATTTTTGCTGATTTTAATAATTATGTAACAGAATTGGTTAAGAAAGAAAAAGAAAAGAATGCGAAATATGATGAAACTAAATTTGAAAATAAAAAACAAATATATATTTCTGGTTTAAAATATATATTTGCTCAATTAGGATATGATGCTAATTTTTCTATTAAAGAAAAAGAACAAGAAAATGCAGAATTTGGATATTATGTTGACAAAACTATGAATGACAAAGATACATATTATTTAGATAAAGCTGTATTAGAAATTTTAAATAAACTTTACGAAAAACCAACTAAAGTTAATTTTAAAGTTTATTCAGATAAAAATTTAACTAAAGAAAAAAAATAAGGAATTTTTATGAAAAAAATAGTTATAGCTATATTACTTTTATTTTCTTTTAATTTATTTGCAATGATTGATTTAGAGGAAGGATTAAAAGAACTAAAAGATATGAAGAAAGAATTAATAGTAAAATATAAGAAAGAAATGAATATTGATTTTACTGATATGACTAAAAATAGTGTTAATGAGATAAGAATTTTTAATGAAACACTTTATCTTAAATTTCTTTCAAAATATGTAACAGATATTACAGATATTAAAATTTATTCATCAAAAATGGTTAATAATTTAGTTATATTTGCTGATATTCCAATAGAAAAAAGTGATTTTAATAGTATTTATAGTATTATAGCTAGAGAAGAAAATAAAAAAAGATTGAAATTATTACAAGTTCCGAGCAGTAGTAATAAAAATCAATTAGATAAAATAATACAAGAGAAATCTTCGGGAAGGGATTAAAGAATGACTAAGTATGTATTTGTTACAGGTGGAGTAGTTTCCTCTCTAGGAAAAGGAATTACTGCCGCATCTCTAGGTAGATTATTAAAAGAAAGAGGGTATAAAGTAACGATTCAAAAATTTGATCCTTATCTAAATGTTGATCCAGGTACTATGAGCCCATATCAACATGGTGAAGTTTTTGTTACAGCAGATGGAGCTGAAACAGACTTAGATTTAGGTCATTATGAAAGATTTATTAATGAAGAACTTACAAAATATAATAATGTAACTAGTGGAAAAATAATGTCAACTATAATTAGTAAAGAAAGAAAAGGTGATTACCTTGGAGGGACTGTTCAAGTTATACCTCATGTTACTAATGAAATTAAGAAAAAAATTATGCAAGCTGGAAAAGCTTCAAATTCAGATATAGTAATAACTGAAATAGGAGGAACTATAGGAGATATTGAATCTAATCCTTTTATAGAGGCTATAAGGCAATTTAAAAAAGATGTAGGTAGAGAAAATGTGATATATATACATGTAACTCTACTTCCATATTTAAAAGCAGCTGGAGAATTAAAAACAAAACCGACACAGCAAAGTGTTAAAATGTTACAAGGACTAGGAATTAATCCGGACATAATAATTCTAAGAAGTGAACATCCTGTAGATAAGAGTATAAAATCTAAAGTTTCATTATTCTGTGATGTTGATGAAAGTTCTGTAATTGAAGCATTAGATGCTAAAAATTTATATGAAATACCTATTCAAATGGAAGAATTAGGTCTTGCAGATGAAGTTTGTAAAAAATTAAATATAGAAAATATTAAACCTAGTCTTGAAAAATGGAAAGAAATGGTTAATAAATTTATGAACCCTAAACATGAAATTAAAGTAGCTGTTGTTGGAAAATATGTAGAACTAAAAGATGCATATATTAGTATAAATGAATCTATTGAACATGCTGGATTCCATTATGATACTAAGGTTAAAATTGATTATTTAAAAGCAGAAGAATTTGATTTAACAGAGTTAAATGAATATGATGGAATATTAGTTCCAGGAGGATTTGGTGGACGTGGTATAGAAGGTAAAATAAATACTGTAAGATATGCAAGAGAAAATAAAATTCCTTTCTTTGGTATTTGTTTAGGAATGCAAATGGCTACTATAGAGTTTGCTAGAAACGTTTTAGGAATGAAAGAAGCTAATTCTACAGAATTTGATAAAGAAACTCCGTATCCTGTAATAAGTTTAATGGAAGAACAAGGTCAAATTGAAAATTTAGGAGGAACTATGAGACTTGGAGCATATCCATGTAAGTTATCTTCTAATAGTAAATCTTATGCACTTTATGGTCAATCTGAAATTTTAGAAAGACATAGACATAGATATGAATTTAATCAGAAGTATTTAGAAGAATTTGAAAAAAATGGATTTAAGATAGTTGGGAAATCTCCAGATGGAAATTATGTAGAAATAATTGAAATAGAAGATCATCCATTTTTTATAGCTGCTCAATTCCATCCAGAATTTATGAGTAGACCAAATAAACCACATTCATTATTTAAAGGATGGATAAAAGCAATTTTAGATAGAAAAAATATAAAATAGAGCAATGCAGGGTAACCTGCATTGTTTTTAAAGAGGTATTTATGAAAAAAATCTATATTTTATTTGTGTTTTCTTTATTTGTTAGCTGTAATTCAATTCAAAAAGAAGTAAAAAATAATTTTGTTAACGAGCCTTTAAAGGTAGAAGTTTCAAAATCAAATCAAGAATATATAGAAAAAATGAATCAAAAAGCGAATGAAAGAAAGAAAGAAATAGAATTTAAAGAAACTGAAATAATAAACATCAATAATAATGTTGATGATTTTGAATTATTAAGAAAAAAAGAAATAGAATTTAAAGAAGATAAAACTAAAATATTAGAAGATTCTAAACACAATAGTTCAAAATATTCAGATGAAAATGAATATATATATGTTTTTGAAAGTGGATTAATAAGTCCAGGGAAAAAATTACTTTCAGAAATAGAAGTTGAAGGAATAAATATATTAAATAGAAAAAAATTAGAAAATCAAACATATAAAAATATAAATCATGCTACAAATGTTTTAGAAAGTTTAGTAAATAATAATTATTCAGATACCAAAACCTTAAATATTAGATTAGGAAGTTTTCAGGATAAAGATTATAGATACAATGCAAAAGGTTTTATTAATATGTCTTATGGTTGGTCTGATTATTATAAAAATCTAATATATCTTTCTAAAGAAAATAATTATATAGATGATATAGGTCAAAATTATAAAATAAATAATATAAATAGAGATATGTTTTCTAATTTAATTTTTGATAAAGAATATAAAAAAAATAGACAATTAAAAGTATTAGCATTAGGTAATGTAGAAACGGATAAGACTGTAAATTACTATAATTCTACAAATGGATTATTATTTTATTTTAATATGTCTCCTGAAGTTCAAAAGGCAGCAAGATCTGAGAGTATATTAGTTAAAAATATGTATAGTGATAAAGAAGCAGAGCTTGATTTAATGTATAAAGGAAGAAAAGAAAAAATAGGAAATGATTTTTTTTATGAAGTTGAAAATTTAGGTAAAAATAATTCAAAGCCATTAGCCCTAAGATCTGCAACAGTAGTTCATGAAGGTTTTTTAAAAGAGGGTGTTAGAGGTTCAAGTTTTTCAGCACCTAAAGTAACAAGACTTGCATATGAAATTAAACAAAGATATCCATTTTTAACATATCATCAAATAAAAGAAATAATATTAACGACTGCCTCTAGAGAAAGTGGCGAAAAAGAATATTTAAGTAATATTTATGGGTGGGGAGTGGTAAATGGAAAGAAAGCATTAAATGGTTTTTCTGATTTTAATGCTGGTTTAATAGAAGAGACAAAATTTTTTGAAGGTATGAATGAAAAAATTTATGATAAATTAGGGAATATATATCAATATATTGAAATACCAAAGGGGATTTTTGAATTTTCTAATGATATTAAAAGTGGACTTGCTGGAAATGGTGAAAATATAGATTCAGATATACTAAATTTGACAGATTCATCTTTAACTGTTGATGGACCAAGAGGTAATTTTAGATTAAATATACCTAAAGTACTAGATAGTGAAAAAATTTTTTATTCAAATGTAAAAAAAGCAGGACTTAGAAAAGCTGGAGAAGGAGAATTGATTTTATCTGGAAAACAAAATTATCCGTGGACACAAGTGTTAGAAGGAGTTTTAACTTTAGAAAATAAATCTACTTCAAAATACGATGTATTTAAAAAAGCTACTTTAAGATTAGATAAAGAAGCTCAAATAAAAAATGAAGTACAAAATGATGGTTTAGTCATAATTAATACAGATGTTGAAATTGATAAATATATTTCAACAGATTTAGCTACAACTAAATTTAAAGCAGGGAAAAAAATTACTGCAAAAGAAGCATTAATTTCTGGTAAAATTAAAATATATTTTCCAGAAGGAGAAGAGATTAAACCTGAATATGAGATTATTAAAGGTAAAGATATTGATATAAATAAAATAGAATTTCTAAATGTTTTTTTAGATAAGCCTAGACTTGATAATAAAGTTGTTAAAATAGGTACAGGTATAAGAAAAAAAATATTAGAATTAGATGAAGAAAAATTAAGAAATATTCCTTCTTATAATTATAATATGAAAAGTTTTTTTGAGGAGTATAATTTAGATGATAATGAAAAATATTTATTAAATATTACTTCTGAAAATCGTTTAGAAGCTATGTCTCAAATATTTACAGATAACTATGCAACATATTTATCAAATGTTCTTAACTTAAATAATATGACACTATCAAATATCAAAAAACCATTATTTAAAGAATATAATAAAAATAATATAGTTTATTATAATTCATTTATTTCTACAAATTTGGTTAAAGATGATTTAAATACACCGTTTAAAAATAATATTTATTCTAATAGTTTAGGAATAGATTTTAAATTGTATAATAATATTCATTTGGGATTTTTTAGTGGAATAAGTAATTTAAGAAGTGTTTTTGAAAATAATGCAGATTTTATATCTGATAAATATAATATTGGTTTTAAATATAAATATAAATATAAAAACTTGGTTTTATCAGATATTTTAGATTATTCATTTGTTAATTCTAAAGTTAGAAGAAAAATAGTTAATGATGATGTATATTCATATTTTAAAACACATATTATTAATAATATGTTAAGTTTAGGATATGAAGTTGATATAAATAATAAACATAAGTTAGTTCCTAATATAGATCTTATTTTAACTAAAGTTTTAGTTGATTCTAATAAAGAAATTGTAAATGGAGAAAATGAAAAAATAGGTTTAGAAATTAAAGATAATAATTTAAATTATACAAGTTTTGCTTTTGGTTTTGATTGGCAATATAAAATAAATAAGTATTTGACATTAGATAATAATATTAATTTAAATTTTAATATTAAAGATAGAGTAGAAATAAATGCGAGACTATTAGATACAGATTTTAAAATGAGGGGTAAAAATCTTGATAAATTTTTAATGAGTTATAGAGTAGGTGCAAACATTGATTTTCAAAATAATTTTAAAATTGGAGTAGAAAGTAGTATAAATACTAAAGGTAAATGGAATAATTCATTTACACTTAAATATGAATTTTAAGAAGTTGCAACGATATTTATCGTTGCATCTTTAGTTAGGAGATATATGATAGAAACTTTAAAAAAAAGTATTTATTTTTCTTTTATAAATTCAGAATCAGTAATTACTAATGAATTTGCAACTGATTTAATAGTAAATGAATATAGTCAAGGGAAAAAGATGTTAACAGAATTATCTCAGGAATTATTAGGTTCGGATAATTTTCGATTTAGTGTAGCTTTTATTACTTTAAGTGGAATTACACCATTACTTTCAATATTTGAAGAATTAGAAAGTAGAGGTGTAAAAGGAAAAATTTTGACAACAGATTATCTTCATTTTACTGAACCGAAAGCATTAGAAAAATTAATTTCTTTTAAAAATATAGAGGTTAGAATATATAAATCTAATGGAAATGTTGGGTTTCATACTAAAGGTTATATTATGGACAAAAAAGAATATAGTTGTATAATTACAGGGAGTTCTAATCTTACTATTTCGGCACTTACAACTAATAAGGAGTGGAATAGTAGAATGTATGTACATAGAGATGGAGCTATGTATAAACAAGTAATAAATGAATTTAATAATTTATGGGATAGTTCTAAAGAAGTAAATTTAGAACAATATATTAAAAAATATAATGAAAATAGAAAAAATAAAGTAAAAACTATTTCTTTAGAAAAACTAAAACCAAATAATATGCAAAAAAAATTTATTGATAGTTTTAATTCTAGTATTAATTTAGGAAAAAAAAGAGGGATCTTAATTTCAGCAACAGGAACAGGAAAAACGTATGCTTCAGCTTTTGCATTAAAAAATGCCAAAAGTATATTATTTATAGTTCATAGAGAACAACTTGCAAGGCAAGCAATGGAAACATATATTAAAGTGTTAGGGAAAAATAAAAAAATGGAAATATATTCTGGAAATAATAAAAAAATTACTTCTAAATATATATTTGCAACGATACAAACATTATCAAAAAATTTAGATAAATTTTTAAGAGAAGAATTTGAGTATATAGTTATAGATGAAACACATAGAGCAGCTAGTAAAAGTTATAAAAAAGTATTAGAATACTTTAATCCAAAAATTTTTTTAGGAATGACTGCAACTACAAGTAGAACAGATGGGATAGATATATGTAATCTTTTTGAGAATAATATTCTTTATGAAATTAACTTAAAAGAAGCATTAGAGGAGGATATATTATGTCCTTTTCATTATTTTGCAATAACAGAGTATTTAGATGATGAATTTAATAATGAGTTTAAGGATTTCAATAAACTTGTTGATGAAAAAAGAGTAGATTATATTATTTCAAAATTAAAAATATATGGATATTCTGGAATAAAACCCAAAGGATTAATATTTTGTTCAAGAAATGAAGAAGCAAAAGAATTATCTAAAATATTTAATGAAAGAGGTTATAAAACATCTTATTTAAATGGGATGGATAGTCAAGAAAAAAGAGAAAAAGAAATAGATAAGTTAGTTAATGATAAATTAGAATACATTTTTACAGTTGATATATTTAATGAAGGAGTAGATATACCTGAAATTAATCAAATTATTATGCTTAGACCGACAGTATCTCCAATAGTATTTTTACAACAATTGGGCAGGGGTTTAAGAAAACATAATAGTAAAGAATTTGTAGTTGTATTGGATTTTATAGGTAATTATACTACAAATTATATGATACCTTTAGCATTTTCAAGTAAAAGTAAATATACAAAAGATGATATGAAGAAATATGTATTAACTATGAATTCTATTGTTCCTGGTTATTCGAGTATTAATTTTGATGAAATATCAAAAAAAAGAATATTTGAATCTATTAATAAATTTAAGTTAAATGTATCTAAAATAGTAGTTGAAGAATATTTAAGAATAAAAAATATGTTAGGAAGAATTCCAAATATTTTTGAATTTGATAAATATTCTAATATAGATATAACGAGGGTTTTTGAAAAGTTTGGCTCTTATTATCAAATGCTTATGTTAAATGAAAAAGAAGTAAATTATACTAAAGATGAGTTAAATTTATTTAAATTTATTTCAATTAGATTTTTAAATGGTAAAAGACTTAAAGAATTAATGTATTTAAAAACCCTAGAAGGAAAAGATAAACAACTTGAAAATATGATGAATAATAAATTTGAATTTTATTCTAAATTTGATATAGACTTTAATAAATTTTTGGAATATAAGGATAGTAAAGAAATAAAAGATATGATAAGTTTAGGAATAGATAGACATAATAGAATATATTCTAATAAATATGAAGATACTGACTTTGTACTTTATGAAAAGTATACTAGGGAGGATGTTTGTAGATTATTGAATTGGGAAAAAGCTATTAATCCTCAAGGTATTAGTGGATATAAGCTAGATAACAAAACTAAAACTCTTCCTGTATTTATTAACTATGAAAGAAGTGAAAAGAATAAAAGAGCTATGAGTTATGAACCTAATTTTCTAGATAATAAACATGTAGTAATATTTTCTAAACCAGGAAGAAAAGTAAATTCTCCTGATATTGATGCTGCAATAAATGCAAAAGAATATGGGATTTCAACACATCTATTTGTTAGAAAAAATAATGATGATAATGAGTTTTACTATCTAGGTAAAATGCTACCTACTATGAAATATGAAGAAGTTATATTACCTATACAAAAAAGTGCTGTTGCAATAGAATATGAATTAAATACAAGGATAAGAGAAGATATATTTAAGTATCTTGAATATTAATATACAAAATGCTACAATTTAATAAAGGAGTTTTATGGGACATAAGATATATGAAATGCCTTTTTCAAAGGTTTATCCACTTTTAAAGGCAAAATTAAATAGAAAAAATATTGATGAAAATAAAGTAGATTTAGCAATAACTTGGTTAACGGGATATAATAAGAGAGAGATATCTAAAATAGTTGAAAATAAGATTGGGTATAAAGAATTTTTTAAAAAAGCTCCAAAATTAAATGAAGATAGATTTTTAGTAACAGGTAGTATTTGTGGAGTTAGAATAACTGAAATTGAAGAAGAATTGATGAAAGAAATTAGAATATTAGATAAAGTAATAGATGAGTTATCTAAAGGGAAAGATATTGATAAAATTATCAAAAAGGAAGGAAAATAATGGAAATAAAAATAACTACAGAATATATTAAACTTGATCAATTACTTAAATTTGCAAATCTAGTAGAAAATGGTGGAAGTGCAAAAGAGGTAATATTAGAAGGTCTTGTTTTAGTAGATGGTGAAGTTGAAACTAGACGTGGTAGAAAAATATACAGTGGTATGGTAGTTGAGTTTGAAGGAGAAAGAGTAGAAGTTAAATGATAAAAGAAGTGTTTTTTTCAGGTTTTAGAAATTTGATAGATAAGAGAGTTAAATTGTCTCGTGGATTTAATCTAATTTATGGTGAAAATGCACAAGGTAAAACTTCTTTTATGGAAGCTATCTATTTTGGAGCAACAGGTAGAAGTTTTAGAACTAAAAAAAATAATGAAATGATAAAATATGATAATGATGATGCAAAAGTATTTGTTAAATTAGAGAACACTTCTAGTTATTCTATTAACCTATTTAAAAGTGAGAAGAAATACTTTAAAAATGGAGAAAGAATAAAATATGTAGACTATATTGGAGATATTTTAGCCATTTCATTTATACCAGAAGATGTAGAACTTGTGATGGGGAACCCTTCTATTAGAAGGGGATTTTTCAATTACGAAATTTCTCAAATCAGTAAAGAATACTTATATTTAATAGTGGATTATGAAAAAGTACTTAAGATAAGAAATAAGATGCTTAAGGAGAAAAAACACAAAGAAGAATTGTATAAGATATATAATGAAAAGTATATAGAGATGTGTGCCAAAATACTTAAGATGAGAAAGGAATATGTAGAGGAATTAAATAAATACTTAGATGTAAATTATAAAAAACTATTTAACCCTAAACATAATCTAAAGTTAATATATGATAACTTCTTAAAATTAGAAGATGTAACTGATGTTGAAAAAAATAAGGAGAAGATATCAGAAATATTAAAGAATAAGGAAGCATACGATGTACAGTTAGGTTATTCTAATTACGGTATACATAAGGATGAATTCCATTTTGATTTAAATAGTAAAAATGCTAGATATTTTTCATCACAAGGTGAAAAAAAATCTATAGTATTCATATTAAAGATATCTGAAGTTGAGTTAATAGAGAAAAAGATGAATAAGAAACCCGTATTTTTAATGGATGATATAGCATCATTTTTTGATAATTTTAGAAAAAACCAAATTATTCACTATTTCTTAGAAAAAGAGATACAATGTTTTTTAACTTCAACGGAAGATTTAAAAATAGTGGGGAAAAAATTTGATGTTGATGGGGGTGTAGTAAGTGAAACGGATTAGTAGTGTAATAAATCAAAACAGTTTTGTTGGATTTAATTATGATAAATACGTAAATGATGCATTAATTAGTAGTTGCAGTATATGCTCTATTAAAGATGAGAATATATATATTTATGTAAATGATCCTAATGTAAAGATATTTATAAATCAAATTAAAACTAATATTTTAATAGAAGCTAGAAAATTTTCTGAAATAAAGGAAATATATGTACTAGATGATAAAAAAGGTTTAGTAAATGCTAGAAATATGAAGAGAAAGAATGCTAAAGAAAAAGTAACATATGATGATGGAATTAAATATGAAGATATTTCTACAGAAGAAAAAGAGAGAATATTAAAGGATATATCTGAGGTTGAAGCAAGTGAAGAAATAAAAAAACATCTTTATGATATAGCTGAAATATATTTTAAGACAGGAAAAGAAATTAGGGTTATATGTCCTGTATGTAATAAGGAAAAACTAGACTTATTTGGTGATAAGTGTTTAGATTGCTTGCAGAGAGAATTAGAATATAAAAGGGAAGAAGCGTATTTTGATATTAAAGATAACCCATATATAGAGGATAATAGTAAGATATATATAGAAGCAAGAAGAAGAATAGTAGAAGAAAAAATTGATAAGATTTTTAAATACTTAGAAGAAAAACAAGAAAAAGCTAATATTAATGATATAAATAATCTTTTTATGGAATATGCTATGTATAAAGCAGGGACAAAAGATAGTGAAGTGCAATTTTTAGCTGCAGATGAACTTAGAAAAAAACTATATCATTACTATCTTAAGAAAAATATAGTAATACCTGTGTTAGGAGGCAATAATGGATAGAAAAAATATTGCTTTACTAAAAGAAGAAGTAGTAGAGAAGTTAACTAATATGGGTCTTGATAAAATGGTAGTAATAAGTTCAGCATCTAATAACTTAGAATACTATCATAATATATTAAAGCAAGAAGAAAGTAACTATGAAAGTAAATATGTTAATTTAAGTTCATATTCTGCTCTTGATTTAGTAGGAGCAAATATTGAAATACTTGAATTTTTAAATAAGAAGGGAAAAGGAATATTATTCCTTGATATCAATTTAGCTCTAAAAGTATTCTTTGATGAAGTAAGAGTTATGAATTTTAAGGTAGATGAAGAATATAGTAGAGAAGAAATTTTTGAGTATTTAGCTCAAAATGGATATAAGAAGGAATATACAGTATTAACTAAGGGAGAATTTGCTATTAGAGGTGATATTATAGATATATATCCATCTAATTTAGATAATCCTATAAGACTTGATTTTTTTGATACTTTACTTGAAAGTATAAAGGTATTCTCAACTTATGATCAAAGATCTAAAGAAAATATAGATGAGATAACAATATTTGGTAATATTTTAAGTGGTATAGAAAGAGAAATAGTTGATATGCTTTCAATATTTAATGAAAGTAATATAGAGATTTTTTTAGAGAATAAAGAATTTCTTGAAGTTAAATTAGAGCAAATGACTATACTTGATAAAGATAATGCCCAAACTTTAAAGAAAAGGTTTGAAAAACTATTAGAAAATGGTAATTTACTTGAAGTTAGTAGAAGTAAAGATAGAAATTATCAAGATGAAATAAGGGTAAAAAGAGAAAGAATAGAGAAAAAAGGACTTAAATTTAATAGTGTAAATCAAATACTTGAAGGAGATTATGTAATACATGTTGAATTTGGTATAGGGATATATAAAGGGACAATAAATATTAATGAAAGAGATTATCTATACATTCAATATGCTGATAACGACAAGCTATATATTCCTGTAGAAAAACTAGATAGAATTAGTAAATATGTTTCAGCAGGAACAGCTCCTAAACTTTATTCATTAGGTACTAAAGGGTATAGAAGACGTGAAAAAAGAATTAGAGAAGATGTTGAAAAATTTGCAAAAGAATTAGTAACGATACAAGCTAAGAGAAAATTAGTAACTAAGCTTCCTTTTGTTAAAGATACTTTATGGCAGGAAGAATTTGAAGAAAAATTCCCTTTCAATTTAACTTGGGATCAACAAAAAGCAGTTGAAGATATTAAGTGTGATTTAGAAAGTGGAAGATTAATGGATAGACTTTTAGTTGGTGATGTTGGATATGGTAAAACAGAAGTTGCCATGAGAGCTGCATTTAAAGCAATAGAAAATGGATATCAAGTTGCTATACTTGCGCCAACTACAGTACTTGCAAATCAACATTTTGAAAGATGTCATAAAAGATTTGAAGATTTTGGTATTACGGTAGCTAATCTTTCAAGACTTACAGGTAAAGGTACAGATGATGTCCTATATGGTTTAAAAGATGGTAAGATAGACTTAGTAATAGGTACTCATAGATTACTTGGAGATGATATTAGATTTAAAAACTTAGGTCTTTTAATTATAGATGAAGAGCAAAAATTTGGAGTTACAGCTAAGGAAAAAATTAAGAAAAGAAGAGAAGATATACATCTTTTAACTCTAAGTGCAACGCCTATTCCAAGAACTTTAAATCTTGCATTACTTGGTATTAGAGATATTTCTTTAATACAAAGTTCACCTATGGATAGATTACCAATAATTACAAATAAGATAAAAGAAGAGGAAATTAGGGAAGTAATACTTAAAGAATTGGCAAGAGATGGACAGGTTTTCTATATCACCAACAATGTTAAGGGTATGGTAGAAAAGAAAAAAGATTTAAAGAAACTTATGCCTGAATTTGTAAATATAGAATATATACATGGACAACTAACACCTAAAGAGATAAGAAAAAAAATTAATGATTTTGATGAAGGTAAATTTGATATATTAATAGCCTCAACTATAGTTGAAAATGGTATAGATATTACTAATGCTAATAGTATAATTATAGAAAAATATACTCATCTTGGATTATCACAGATTTATCAATTAAGAGGAAGAGTTGGTCGTGGTAAAAGACAAGGTTACTGTTATCTTTTAGATACTGAGTATAAGACTAAGAAAGGTAAAGAAAAAGACAAGAGTCTTGATAAGATAGAGGGAGTTGAAGGTGGAGGATATGTACTTTCACTTGAAGATTTAAATATACGTGGTGCAGGAGAAATCTTAGGAGAAAAACAACATGGTGCCATAGATATGTTTGGATATGATCTTTATCTTAAAATGTTAAAGAATGAAATTAATAGATTAAAAGGTGAGAAGATACAAGAACTTAAAAATACTGAAATTAATCTGTTAAATAATGGATATATTCCTAAAGAATATATAGAAAAAGACGAAAGAATAGTAGTGTATAAAAGATATGCTGAAGTTCAGAGTATAAATGAGTTAAGAGAATTAACAGAAGAAATAAGAGATAGATTCGGGAAAATACCAGAAGAAATGCAAAATTTCGTTTATTCAATGAGGGTAAAGATGTATATGCTAGAAAATGGTATAGATAAGGTTGAAGAAACAAATCATGAATATATCTTAACTTTACCAAACTATATTGTTAAATTAACTAAAGAAGAATTTGCTAAGAGAATTAAATAAAACTTGCCAAAAGTATATGAAAGTAGTAATATCAAAACAAGAAATGAGAGGGAGAAGTGGAAATTATGAAAAAGTTTTTAGTTTTAACAGTAGTATTATTTAATATGTTATCATTTGCTGAAGCAAAACATAATAGATATAGATTAGATGTTTTAGCGTCATATGATAGACAATTAGAAGAATTTGGTGTAGAAGGACCAACAGTTTCAGTAGGATTTATGCCTGAATGGAAAAAAGAGATAAATTAAAAATTAGATGTAACATTTGGTACAAAAACATCTGTAGCTATAGGGTGAGCTATCAGAATAGATTATGATACTAGTGATCTTAATTTAAAAGATTGTTATGAAGAAGGATTTACTCCTGAAGATTCAGCAAAATGTGAATTAGAAGTTGATAAATATATAGTTCGTCATGCTAAAAAAACTTTTAAAAAGTTTGTACATGGTTCAATTAACTTAATTGGTGTTGCTGACTTAAATTATAGAATAAATGAAAAAGTAGGAATATATGCTGGTGTAGAAGGAGGATTAGGTATTTTATTCTTATCACAAGATAGAATAATACAATTACCTCAAAATCATGAAACTGTTGGAGATTCAACAGTGACATATGATCCAAATAAAACACAAACTATAAAATATGAAAATTTCGGCTTCGAACTTGGACCAGTAATTAAAGGAACATTAGGAGTTAAGATAAATGACAGATACAATATAGGTGTGTTCGGAGGATACGGAAATAAAGAGCTTGTAGGAATAGAAGCAGGATACAAATTTGATAGATAGTGGGAATTTTTCCCACCTTTTTTTATGCAAGAAAAAATATGTTGAATATATTTGTAATTTATGATAAATTAGACTAAAAGAATATATATTTATGGAGGCCATATGTCAAACTTAAGATTTTTTGTAGAAAAGAAAAAGCATTGTGACTTTGAATCGAGGAGGTTATTAAAACAGCTGCAAGAAGAATTGGGTATAATGTCTTTGAAAGATATTAGAATATTAAATTGCTATGATATTTTTAATTCTCCTGATAATATAGAGGATATAAAGAAAATGATATTATCTGAACCAGTAACAGATGATATTTTTGACAAGCTAGAATTAAACGGAGAAAAATATTTTGCTATCGAGTTTTTACCGGGGCAATTTGACCAAAGAGCTTCGTCTGCAATGCAGTGCGTAGACATAATAACAACATCAGATAATAATCTAGATATAACAACTTCTAAAATTTTCATACTATATGGTGAAGTGTCAACTGATGAACTTCAAAAAATCAAAAACTATCTAATAAACCCTATTGAAACAAGGGAAAAGAATCTAAACATCCTAGAAAAAGAAAAATTAACTATCAATACGGACGTAATTACGTACAATAATTTCATAGACTTAAACTCAGAAGAATTGGAGAACTTAAGAAAAGAACTTGGTTTATCAATGACTTATGAGGATATTTTACATATTCAAAATTACTATAAATCAGAAAAAAGAAATCCAACAGAAACAGAAATAAAAGTATTTGATACATATTGGTCTGACCATTGTAGACATACTACATTTGAAACAAAAATAAATAAAGTAGAATTTCCAGACACTAGTTATGGAAGATTTTTAAATTCTGAATTTGAAAAATATTTAGAAATGAAAGAAGTTGTTGCAAAACATAAAAACATTACTTTAATGGATCTTGCAACAGTAATACCGAAGTATTTCAAAAAGATAGGAAAATTAGATAGTTTAGAAGTTAGTGAAGAAAATAATGCATGTTCAGTATATATAGATGTTGAAACTGAGAAGTTTGATGGAGAAAAAGAAGTTGAAAAATGGTTATTAATGTTTAAAAATGAAACACATAATCACCCTACAGAAATAGAACCGTTTGGAGGAGCATCTACTTGTCTTGGTGGAGCTATAAGAGATCCATTATCAGGAAGAGCTTATGTTTATCAAGCAATTAGAATTACAGGAGCAGCAAATCCATTAGAAAAAATAGAAAATACTTTAAAAGGTAAATTATCTCAAAAGAAAATAACTACTGGAGCAGCTCATGGATATTCTTCTTATGGAAACCAAATAGGAATAGCAACATCTCTGGTTTCAGAAATATATCATGAAGGATATAAGGCTAAGAGAATGGAAGTAGGAGCGGTAGTTGCTGCTGCACCACTTGAAAATGTAATAAGAAAGAGTCCTGCAAATACTGATAGTATAATATTACTTGGAGGAAAAACAGGAAGAGATGGTTGTGGAGGGGCAACTGGATCATCTAAAGAACATACAGATGAATCATTATTTATGTGTGGTTCAGAAGTTCAAAAAGGTAATGCACCAGAAGAAAGAAAAATACAAAGATTATTTAGAAATGGAAATGTAACAAGATTAATTAAAAAATGTAATGACTTTGGAGCAGGAGGAGTTTCAGTAGCAATAGGAGAACTTGCTGACGGAATAGATGTTAATCTTGATTTAGTTCCAGTTAAATATGATGGATTAAATGGAACAGAACTTGCAATATCTGAGTCTCAAGAAAGAATGGCAGTAGTAGTAGCTAAAGAAGATGTAGAAGAATTCTTAAAAGAAGCTGAAAAAGAAAACTTACTTGCTACAGTAGTTGGAAGTGTTACAGATAATGGAAGATTAATTTTAAGACATAAAGGAGTAGATATAGTTAATATTTCAAGAGAATTCTTAAATACTAATGGAGCTACTCAAGAAATAGAAATTAAAGTTGAAGATATAAATGTTAAAGACTTCTTAAGTAGAGAATTAGCTAGTGAAACATTTAAAGAAAAATGGTCAGAAAATATACAAAAATTAAATGTTGCATCTACTAAAGGATTATCAGAAATGTTTGATTCAAGTATAGGAGCAGGAACAGTATTAATGCCTTATGGAGGTAAATATCAACTAAGTCCTATAGATGTATCAATAATGAAGATACCTATGTTATCTAAGAAAACTAACACAGCTTCAGCAATAACTTGGGGATATAACCCATATTTAACAGAAAAATCACCTTATCATGGATCTATGTATGCAGTACTTGATTCAGTAGCTAAACTTGTAGCAGCTGGTGTAGACTATAAAGGAATACACTTATCATTCCAAGAATACTTTGAAAGATTAGGTAAAAACAGTGTTAAATGGTCAAAACCTATGCTTGCATTACTTGGAGCAATGAGATGTCAGCTTGACTTTGAAATAGCTGCAATAGGTGGAAAAGATTCTATGAGTGGAACATTTGAAAATATTTCAGTACCACCTACATTAATATCTTTTGCTGTAAATACTGTAAATGCTAAAGATGTAATATCAACAGATATTAAAGAAGCAGGAAATAGAATATACTTAGTAGAAAATATAATAGATGAAGATTTATCATATAATAGTGAAGATATTAAAGTTAAATATGCAAAAGTACTAGAAGAAATGAGAAAAGGAAATATAGTAAGTGCTAAAGTTGTAGGCATGGGAGGAATTTCTGGTACAATTTCACAAATGTGCTTTGGTAATAAATTAGGAGTTAAATTAACTAATATGGATGTAGACTACTTTGGATATAAACCAGGAAGTATAGTAGTTGAATCAAAAACAGCACTTGATTTCATTGCTTTAGGAGAAACTACTAAAGAGTATGAAATAAATGTAAATGGAGAAATTATTGATTTAGAAACAGTTAAGAACTTATGGTTAGATAAACTAGATCCAGTATTCCCTTATGAATACAAAGAGAAAAAAGAATCAATAATAAATATCTCTAAACCAAAATTTGTAGACTATAGCTCAAGTGTTAAATATGCTAAACCAAGAGTATTAATTACAGCATTCCCAGGAACTAACTGTGAATATGATATGAAGAATATATTTGAAAGAAATGGTGCAGTAACAAATATTACTTTATTTAGAAACTTAAATAAAGCTCATATAGAAGGATCAATTGATGATATATGTAGAGAACTTAGAAATAGTCAAATATTTGTACTACCAGGAGGATTCTCAGCAGGAGATGAACCAGATGGATCAGGTAAGTTCATTGCTGCAGTATTACAAAATCCAAGAGTTAAAGAAGAAATAGAGAAATTCTTAGCTAGAGATGGATTAGTACTTGGAATATGTAATGGATTCCAAGCCTTAGTTAAATCAGGATTACTTCCATATGGTAAGATAGGAGAAATAACTCCAGATAGTCCAACATTAACATACAATAAGATAGGAAGACATATATCTCAAATGGTTAAAACTAGAATAGCAACAAATAATTCACCATGGTTATCTAGCTTTAATGTAGGAGATGAATTTGATATTCCCGTATCACATGGAGAAGGAAGATTCTTTGCAAATCGTGAAACATTAGAAAAATTAATAGAAAATGGTCAAGTTGCAACTCAATATGTTGACTTTGATGGTAATGCAAGCAATGAATTTAAATTTAATCCTAATGGATCAGAATTTGCTATAGAAGGTATCGTATCACCAGATGGTAAGATATTTGGTAAGATGGGACATTCAGAAAGAATTGGAGAAAATACACTTAAGAATGTAGAAGGAAATAAATATCAAAATATATTCAAAAACGGAGTAGAATACTTTAAATAAGAGGAGGAAAAATGCAAGTAGCAATCATTTTTGGTAGTAAATCAGACTTAGATGTTATGAAAGGAGCAGCAAATGCTTTAAAAGAATTTGATATTCAATATGAAGCTTTTGTACTTTCAGCGCATAGAGTTCCTGAAATATTAGAAGAAACTTTAGAAAGATTAGAAAAAGACGGGTGTAAGGTTATTATAGCAGGAGCAGGGCTTGCAGCTCATCTTCCAGGTGTAATAGCATCTAAAACTACACTTCCAGTAATAGGAGTACCTATTAATGCAGCTTTAGGAGGAGTAGATGCCCTTTATTCAATAGTACAAATGCCTAAGAGTATTCCGGTAGCAACAGTTGGAATTAACAATTCATACAATGCTGGAATGTTAGCAGTACAAATTTTAAGTGTTTCAAATGAGGATTTAAGAAATAAATTAAATAGTTTTAGAGTTAAAATGAAAGAAGATTTCAAAAAAAATATATCAGTAGAACTTTAGGAGGATAAAATGGAAAAAAGAGATTTCTTATACGAAGGTAAGGCAAAACAACTATATACAACAGATGATAAAGACTTAGTTATTGTGCTTTATAAAGATGATGCAACTGCAGGAAATGGTGCTAAAAAAGGAAGTATTAAAAATAAAGGTATCTTAAACAATGATATCACTACATTAATTTTTAACCTTTTAGAAGAACATGGAATTAAAACTCACTTTGTTAAAAAATTAAATGAAAGAGAACAACTTTGCCAAAAAGTTGAAATCTTCCCACTTGAAGTAATAGTAAGAAACTTAATAGCTGGATCTATGGCGAAAAGAGTAGGTATAGAAGAAGGAACTAAACCTGTTAATACTATATTTGAAATTTGCTATAAAAATGATGAATATGGAGATCCATTAATTAATGATCACCATGCAGTAGCTTTAGGACTTGCTACATATGAAGAATTAAAAGAAATCTATGAAATTACAGCTAAAATAAACAACTTATTAAAAGAAAGATTTGATAAATTAGGAATTATTTTAGTTGATTTCAAAATTGAATTTGGTAAAAACTCTAAAGGAGAAATCTTACTTGCAGATGAAATTACTCCAGATACTTGTAGATTCTGGGATAAAGAAACTGGTAAAAAATTAGATAAAGATAGATTCAGAAGAGATCTTGGAGATATAGAAGAAGCATACATGGAAATTTTTAGAAGACTTAGTGTTAAATAGGGGATAAAATGAATATATTATTTGATAAAATGGAAGAAGAATGTGGAGTTTTTGGAATATATTCTAAAAACAAAGAAAAAAATATTTCAAAACTTGCATATTACGGACTTTTTGCCCTTCAACATAGAGGACAAGAAAGTGCTGGTATAAGTGTTTCTTTAAATGGAGAAATACAAACATACAAGAATATGGGCCTAGTTGCTAAAGTTTTTGATGAAAAAATATTAGATGACTTAAAAGGAAATATTGCTATAGGACATGTTAGATACTCTACTTGTGGAGGATCTAAAATTGAAAATTGCCAACCTTTAGAATCTAAATTTAAATTAGGACATATAGCTGTTGCTCATAATGGTAACCTTATTAATGCTGATATAATTAGAGAATTAATGGAAGATGGTGGATCAACTTTCACAACTACTATAGATTCAGAGGTTATTATTAAATTAATAGCTAAAAAGGCAAAAAAAGGTTGTATTAATGCAATAAAAGAAAGTGTAATGGCTATTAAAGGAGCTTATGCATTAACAATATTAATGGATAATAAATTAATAGGGGTTAGAGATCCTTTTGGTATTAGACCTCTATGTCTTGGTATGACTGAAGATGGAGACTATATCTTAGCTTCTGAATCATGTGCATTAGATGCAGTAGGTGCAGAATTAATTAGAGATATAGAAGCTGGAGAAATGGTAATTATAGATGAAAATGGTGTTGAAAGTATTAAATATACTGAAAATAGAAGATTCTCACCATGTTCATTTGAATATATTTACTTTGCAAGACCTGATACTATTATGGATGGTATAGATGTATATCTAGCAAGGGTTGAGGCAGGTAAAATGCTTGCAAGACAAAATGAAATTAAAGCAGATTTAGTAATGGGTGTACCTGATTCAGGTGTTCCTGCTGCTATAGGTTTTTCTGAAGAAAGTAAAATACCTTATGCTCATGGATTAATTAAAAATAAATATATTGCTAGAACTTTCATAGAACCAAGTCAAGAAATGAGAGAAAAAGCAGTACTTGCTAAATTAAATCCTATTAAGAGTTCAATTAAAGGTAAAAGTATCATAGTAATAGATGATTCTTTAGTTAGAGGAACTACAAGTAAAATATTAATAGAAATATTAAGAAAGGCTGGGGCAAGAGAAGTTCATTTTAAATCAGCTTCGCCACCAGTTAAATTCCCTTGCTATTTTGGAATTGATACTGCAGATAGAGGTGAATTAATAGCTGCAAATAAGACTCTTGAGGAAATAAGAGAAGAAATTAATGCAGATAGTTTAGACTATTTAAAACTTGAAAATATGTTAAAGACATTACCATGTAAGAAATGTTGCGTGGCATGCTTTAACGGAGATTACCCTATAGATATAGTAAAATAAGGATGGTGAAGTGTGTGAGTACATATAAAGAATCTGGTGTAGATAAAGAAGAAGGATACAAAGCGGTAACCTTAATGAAAGAAAAAGTTGCAAAAACACATAATAGTTCTGTGTTAAATAACTTAGGAAGCTTTGGGGCTATGTATGAATTAGGTAAATATGAAAATCCAGTTTTAGTTTCTGGTACTGATGGTGTAGGAACTAAACTTGAAATAGCACTAAAACAAAAAAAATATAATAGTGTAGGAATAGACTGTGTTGCAATGTGCGTAAATGACATACTTTGTCATGGAGCGAAGCCTCTATTTTTCTTAGACTATTTAGCATGTGGAAAACTTTCAGCAGAAGTAGCTGCTGAACTTGTATCTGGTGTAGCGCAAGGATGTTATGATTCAGGTGCAGCATTAATTGGTGGAGAAACAGCAGAAATGCCAGGTTTCTATAAACCAGGAGATTATGATATAGCTGGATTCTGTGTTGGAGTTGTAGAAAAAGATAAAATGATTAATGGATCTAAAGTTAAACCGGGAGATAAAATTATAGGTTTAGCATCAAGTGGATTCCATAGTAATGGATATTCATTTATTAGAAAAATATTTACAGACTATAACGAAGTAGTATTAGGTAAGAGTGTTGATGAAATCTTACTTACTCCTACAAGAATATATGTAAAAAACATACTTCAAATTTTAGATAAATTTAATGTAAATGGTATGGCACATATTACAGGAGGAGGATTAATTGAAAATCTTCCAAGAGCTATGGCTAAAGATATGTCACCAGTAGTATTTAAAGATAAATTAGTAATACCTGAAATCTTTAGAGAATTACAAAGACGTGGAAATGTAAGTGATGATGAAATGTTTGGAACATTTAATATGGGTGTTGGATTCACTTTGATAGTAAATGAAGAAGACGTTGATAGTATTTTAGATGAATTAGAAAAATTAGGAGAAAAAGCCTTTTTAATAGGACATATAGAAAAAGGGGATAATACACTATGTCTAAGATAGCAGTTTTAGTTTCAGGTAGTGGAACTAACTTAAGAAAGATATTAGAAAATGGTATAGAAGTGGCTGTAATAATTTCAGATAGAAAATGTTTAGCTGAAGAAATTGCAAAAGAATACAATGTGCCTTACTTTGAACTTGAAAGAAAAGATGTTTCAAGTAAAATTTTAGAAGTATTAAAAGGATATAACGTAGAATTAATAGTACTTGCAGGATTTCTTTCTATACTTAATGGAGAGATTTTAGATGTATATGAAGGAAGAATAATTAATATTCACCCTTCACTTTTACCTAAATATTCTGGGCGTGGAATGTATGGTATGAAAGTTCATGAAAAAGTATTTGAAGCTGGAGATGAAATTAGTGGAACTACTATACATTATGTAACTAAAGAAGTAGATGCTGGTGGAATAATTAGACAAGAAGTAGTGGATATTAAAGATGCTAAAAGTCCTGAAGAAATTCAAAAATTAATACTTGCAAGAGAATGGCAAATATATCCACAAATAATCAAAGAAATATTAGATGGGAGAAAATAAATGAAGAGAGCTTTAATTTCTGTATTTGATAAAGAAAATGTACTAGAAATTGCTAATTTTTTAAGCGATAGAGGAGTAGAAATAGTTTCTACTGGAGGAAGCTATAAATATCTTAAAGATAATGGTGTTAATGTAATAGATATTAGTGAAGTAACTAAATTTCCTGAAATGTTAGATGGAAGAGTAAAAACTCTACACCCTAATATACATGGAGGAATACTTGCAATAAGAGATAAAGAAGAACATATGGCAACTATTAAAGAACATAATATATCAACAATTGATTATGTAATAGTTAACCTATATCCATTCTTTGAAAAAGTTAAAGAAGATTTAACTGAAGCTGAAAAAATAGAATTTATAGATATAGGAGGACCAAGCATGCTTAGATCTGCAGCTAAATCATTTAAAGATGTAGTTGTAATAAGTGATAAAGATGATTATCTTCCTATAATGCAAGAAATTAAAGAAAATGGAGATGTAAGTTTATCTACAAGAAAGAAACTTGCAGCTAAAGTATTTAATTTAACATCAGCTTATGATGCAGCAATATTCAATTTCTTAAATGAAGAAGAATTCCCTAAATATTTAACTATTTCATATACTAAAGAAAGTGAAATGAGATATGGAGAAAACGGGCATCAAAAAGCAGCATATTATGTAGATAATATGAGTGAAGGTGCTATGAAAGGATTTAAACAATTAAATGGTAAAGAACTTTCATACAATAATATTAGAGATATGGATCTTGCATGGAAAGTAGTTTGTGAATTTGAAGAAACAGCTTGTTGTGCAGTTAAACACTCAACTCCATGTGGAGTAGCTTTAGGAAGTGATGTTAAAGATGCATATATTAAAGCTTATGAATGTGATCCTGTATCAATATTTGGTGGTATAGTTGCAATAAATAAAGAAGTTGATTTAGAAACAGCTAAACTTTTAACTCAAATATTCTTAGAAATAGTAATTGCTCCAAGCTTTACAGAAGAAGCACTTGAAGAATTAAGAAGTAAAAAGAATTTAAGAGTAATAGAATGTGATAGAAAACCTGTAGATAAAAAAGAAACAGTAAAAGTTGATGGAGGAATGCTTTATCAAGATACAGATACAGTTCTTTATACAGACTTAAGAGTTGCTACTGAAAAAGAAGCAACTGAAGAAGAAATGAAAGATTTAATCTTTGGATTAAAAGTAGTTAAATATGTAAAATCTAACGGTATAGTTATTGCTAAAGATGGAAAAACATTAGGAATAGGTGGAGGAGAAGTTAGTAGAATTTGGGCAGCTGAAAAAGCTCTTGAAAGATCTAAAGTAACTGAAAATGCTATTATGGCATCAGATGCATTCTTCCCATTTGAAGATGTAGTAGAACTTGCAGCTAAATATGGAATTTCTTCAATAATACAACCAGGTGGTTCTATTAATGATGAAAGATCTATTAAAGCTTGTAATGAAAACAATATTTCTATGGTTATTTCAGAAATTAGACATTTTAAACATTAAGGAGAAATATGAAGGTATTAATAATAGGAGCGGGTGGTAGAGAAGATGCCATTATGTGGAAAGTTAAGCAAAATCCTAATGTAAAAGAAGTCTATAAAATGACATCAAATGATATTTTTGAAATAAGAGATTTTGCTTTAAATGAAAAAATTGATTTAACTATAGTTGGAAGTGAAGAACTATTAGTTAAAGGTATAGTTGATGAGTTTAAAAAAGTGAATTTAAGAATATTTGGGCCTAATAAAGAAGCAGCTATGCTTGAAGGATCTAAAGATTTTGCTAAAGAATTCATGAAAAAACACGGTATTAGTACTGCAAGTTATGAGTCTTTTACTGAAATGGAAAAAGCAGAAGAATATATTAAGAAAAACAATAAATATCCTATAGTTATCAAAGCAAGTGGTCTTGCTGCAGGTAAAGGAGTAATCATTGCAGAAAATGAGGGAGAAGCTATAAAAGCCATAAGAGATATTATGGAAGATAAAGCTTTTGGTTCTGCAGGAGATATAGTAGTAATAGAAGAATTTTTAAAAGGTGTTGAAATGTCTATACTTTCAATTACTGATACCAATATTATTCTTCCATTTAAATCTGCTAAAGATCATAAGAAAATACTAGAAGGTGAAAAAGGATTAAATACTGGAGGTATGGGTGTAATTTCACCTAATCCATACCATAGTGAATGGGTAGAAAAAGAATTTGTAGAAAAAATATTAAATCCAACTCTTGAAGGATTAAAAAAAGATGGCATGGATTTTGCTGGTATAATATTCTTTGGATTAATGATTACAGAAGATGGAGTATATTTACTTGAATACAATATGAGAATGGGAGATCCTGAAACTCAATGTCTACTTCCGTTAATGGAAAGTGATTTAATAGAAGTTATAGATGCTGCTTTAGATAAGAAATTAACTGAAGTAGAACTTAAATGGAAAGATGAACATTCTTGTTGTGTAGTAGCAGCTTCATTTGGATATCCAGAAAAATATGAAAAAGGTAAAGAAATTACTGGTATTGAAAATGTGAGTAAAGATGCACAAGTATTCTTAGCAGGAGTAAAAGTTGAAGATGGTAAATACTTTACTAATGGTGGAAGAGTATTAAATGTAGTTGCTCAAGCTAAAACAAGAGAAGAAGCAATAGAAAAAGCATATACAGAATTAGAAAAAATATCTTTTGAAGGTAAATATTCTAGAAAAGATATAGGGAAGATATATTAATAAATAAAGTTGGAAGTCTACTTCCAACTTTTATGTTGTTAACCTACAAATAAAATAAAAATTGAAAAAAGAGGTTAATAATGATACGATATATTTGTGAGGTGATATGATTGGAGATGAAAATATTAGAAGAATATGAAAAAGTTTTAGCTCAAAAAAATGAGATAGAAAAAGTATTACCAACCCTTTTAAATGGATATATCTCTATAAAAACTATTAAAGGTAAAAAATATTCATATTTACAAAATAGAGTAAATAATAAGATTAAAAGTAAATATTTAAGAGAAAATGAAATAGATGGTGTAAGGGAAGAATTAGAACTGTATAGAATGTATAAAGAAAATATTCCTAAAATAGAAGGACGCCTTAAAGAATTGGAACAAGCAGCTAAAATAGTTGATAAGAATATTTATAGAGAACTAAGATTAATTAAGATGGCGAATACATTAGATTTAATAGATGAAAAGCAGAAGAAAGAAAGTGTTAATTTTGCTGATGCGATTAGTTCTATTGAAGGAGTAGATGTAACTGAAAAAACACAGAAAAAGATTGAAAGTTGGTTAAAAGGAGAGAAATCATATTTAACCATATTTGAAGAGACTTTAAAAATGTATAAAAATGGAGAAGAATAATATGAGAGATCCGGATTTATTTAAAGATGCAGACGTATTAAAAAAATTAGGAGATATAAAAAATATTGATTTATTAAGAAAATTTGAAGCGGATATAACTAATTTATCAATGATCGCAGTATATAATCAGAATTATAGCATTTTTAATATCGAGACCTTACAGGATATACATTTTAGTATTTTTTCAAATATATATGAATGGGCGGGAGAATTTAGGACTATTCAAATTGTTAAATATGAAGATATACTAGGTGGCGATACAGTTAAGTATGCATTTCCCAAACAGATCAAGAAAGAACTTAATATTGTAATGAAGGAAGTAAACAAACTAGAAAGAACAGAAAATAATGATAAAGAACTAATATTTAAGATAGAAAGAATAGTTTCTAAAATTTGGCAAATACATCCTTTTAGAGAAGGAAATACAAGAACTTGCATAGCATTTGGAGTCCTACTTGCAAAAAAACTTGGATTTGATGTAAATTATTGTATTTTTAAAGAACATGCCAATTATGTTAGAAATGCATTAGTATGGGCATCACAAGGGATTTATTCTAAACATGAATATTTAGAACATATTTTTTATGACGTAATATTAGGTAATAATTTAGATGATAAAAATATCTTTGATAATTTAGAAAAAAAATATCAGAAAATTGAAGGTTATGATATAAGAGAATATAAAGAAAGAGTACATGAATATGTTGAAGAATAAAAAATTAAATAAAAGTTGGAAGTCTATTTCCAACTTTTATGAAAATAATTTTGAAAGATACATGTTATGGGTTATATTATTAATAAAATATAATTGGAGGGTAAAATACCTATGTGGTTAAAGTTAAATTCTGGTGGAATAGGAATACATTTTAGGATAAAGAGATATGGATATAACAAAAGTGAAGATGTATATTGTCGTTGGTGTAGAGTAGAAGTATTTTTAACTTCTATTGCTGGGTGGTTAAACTATGGTATAGATTCAGAGGTATTACTTGAATGTGAAGTTGACGAGTTAAAGGTAAAATTAGAAGAATTATTAAATAATGAACTTAAAGAAGATAAAGATTTATTGTTTTATGAACCAGATATAGAATTTAAGTTGAAAGCTAAAGAAAAAATATTATATTGGATTGTTAATTTTTGGAGTAATGGAACTTTAACAGCAAATTATATTACTCTTACTTTATGTGAAGAAAATATAGAAATATTAATTAAATACCTATATTTAATTACTGGTAAATTAAGTTTGGATTCTGAAGAGATACATAATTTAATAAAAAATGGATATATTTATGGTTAAAAATATATATAGGACTAATTTTATTAGGTATTTATGATTCAATGTTATTAAATGATATTAGCTATAAAAGATACTTTAAAGAGATAGTGGTAGCTTTTTTAACTGAAAATGTTGGACAATTACTAAATTATACTCAAATATGAAATATGTAAAGGTAAAAAAATAATGAAGTTATATATTATCAAGTAGCATATCAACTTCCAAATAATAATCATGAAACAGATAATTTATTACTTATAAAAGTTAATTATGAAAAAGTAGTAATTACAGGAAGGTATGAGGGAATAGAAAGTATTGATGGGGTTAAAATAAAATATATAGTAGATTGGTTATTAGAAAAATAAAACTCTTGAAATGAATAGTTGTTTCTAATATAATAGAGACAATAATATGGACTATATTGATTTAGTCAAATAATAATTTAAAATAGATAATATAAAGGAGAAAAATGGGAAAAATTAGTAATTTTATTAAAAGAATATGGAAAGGCATTTTAAGTAATTCATTTACTTGGTTAATGTTTTTTGTAATAGTAATATTCTTTGCGCCTATTGCAGTAAATCATATAATTAGAAAATTTGCTTATGATGATTATTCAGCATGGTTAGGATTTTCTGGAGAATATGTAGGAGCAGTAATAAGTGTACTTTTAGTATTTATAGGATATACATTAGAGAAAAAACATAATAAAAATATATCAGAAATAGAAGAGAAAGTAAGAACTAAAGCTAAATTTACCTTACATTTAAAGAACCTATATACTAATTTTTCAGGTAAAATATACTTTCCAAGACAAAATGATCTGTTTTTATACAGCAATGATAAATATACTAAAATAAAGAAACCTAATTTCTATTACTCTAAGTTAATACTTGATAATATAAATGAAAATGAAGAGGATACCTTCTTTTTAACAAATATTTCAGAGAATAAAATATTTGATGTTTCTATTACTGTAGAAATATTAGGGAATGATAAATTTAAACCTATAGAATATTATTTAAATTCTATGGATGAAGGAGAAACTGTTGCCCTATATAGCTTTGCGATTCCTTTTGAGTTTAAAGATGTAGAATTTGTTGTAAATTTAACATATACAAGTTCTAAAAAGGAAAAAGTTAAACTAAAATTTGTAGAAACTGATATTGAAGGATATTTTTCTACAGTTGAAGAAGTCAATCTATTTGATGATGATAGAGTATATTATTCACCTAGAGGAGAATCATATTATATTAAAAGTGATGAAAATATGAAAACAGAAAATTTTGAAACTAAGATATTAGTTAATTTTAGTGAATATGAAACAACTATGAAAGATTTAGTTATAAATGATAAGAAGTATAAAAATGGAGTAATTTTAGGTGAAATAGATATAAATGAATATCAAAATACTAAATTAGTAGAAGATATTTATTTGATAACTATAAACAAAGCGATTCAATCATATGATGGAATATATATGATATATGATATTAAAGAAGAAAAAGAAATTAAATTAAGTGATATAGAATCTCTAGTAATAGACTAGAGATTTTTTACTTTAATTGACTTGAAAAAAAAAATACTGTATAATTGTATTACAAGTAATACAGTTGAGGAGGGAAAATAATGAGCACACTTTCATTTAGAGTTTCAGAAGATGAAGCAGAATTAATTAGAAATTATACAAAAGTTAATGATATTAATATGTCATCATTTATCAAAAATCTTGTTTTAGATAAAATAGAAGAAGATTTAAAATTGGATGAAGAAAGAATATTAAAAGCAATGGAAAAAATAAAAAAAGAAAAAACAATTACTGCTGAAGAATTATGGGAAAGGCTTGATGTATAATGTATAAAGTTAGATTTACTGAAAATTTTGAGAAAGAGTTGAAAAAATTAGATAAATCTACTTTAAGGGTTATAAAAAATTGGATAATAAAAAACTTAATTGCAGTTGAAAATCCAAGACAAAAAGGAAAGGCACTTACAGGTAATCTTAAAGGCGTATGGAGATATAGAGTTGGAGATTATAGACTGTTTGCAAGGATTGAAGATGATATACTTATAGTTTTTTTATTTGATGTTGGACATAGAAAAAATATATATAAATAAAAATCTCTAGTAATAGACTAGAGATTTTTTGTCTATTGACAAAATTAAGAGTGTGGGGTATATATTATGGAGGAGAGTGATATATAAGATGAAAAAGATGTTTTTAATTTTAAGTCTAATAGGTATGTTTGGATATAGCAATACTATTAGAGATGTAGAAGAAGTAAAATTTATTAATGCATATATTGATACAGATACTTCTATAACTGATAGAATAGATGAAAATGTATATGTTAATATAGATGTTACAAAATGGTTAAATTCAAATAGAATGGGTACACAAGGATTTAACGATTTTGCTCCTGAATTAAATATAGGAGTGAATGGAAGTATTAAAGATGTTAAACTTGGAGCTTTTGCTGGATATCAAAATGAAAATGCTCATCAAGTTCAAGTTGGTTTAAATGTAAAATATAAAGAATATAAAGGCTTTGTAAGATATAGAGCAGCCTTAAAAGAGTTAGCATTAAATCATAATGTAGATGTATACAATAAATATGAAAAAGATATACAAGTATTAGAAGATTTAACTATAACTCCAGGGGTTGGACTTCTAGTAGGAATATCATCTCCTAGTAAGGTTTCAAAAGCTAGATCATTAACAACAGGATTTAATGTTAGTGGAGATATAGATACTAAGATAAAATATGATATTAAGAAAATAGATGCAAGTCTAATCACTAAGCCTTATGGAAGCATAGGTTATGCACAACAAGCAGTTTACGAAAATCAAAGTCCTAATAATAAAATAAAGATAGGAGAACTAATATTTAAATATGGTATAGATTTAACTTTTGATAAACATTTTAATAAATTTGGTCTATCTACTAGCTTAGGTGCAGGAGGAAATCATAAAGGGGCATTTAATATAAAAGCTGGTATAGGAATGAAATATGATTGGGAATAAAATAAAATCTCTAGATTAAAGTCTAGAGATTTTTGCTATAAAATCACATAGAAATATTGCAAACGGTTGCATATCAAGGTATAATATGGATAGGAAATGGAGGTATTTATGAATAAAATATTTAGAAAATTAGTGTTTGCTTTTTTACTGTTAATGCAAATAGTTGTATTTGCTGCAAGTACTAAAGTAATTATTCACTATAAACCAAGTGAAAATTTAGAGTGGGATTTATGGGTATGGCCTGATAAAGGTAATGGAAATGCGTATGCCTTTGATAAAGAAGATGAATTCGGGAAATATGCAGAAATTACTTTAGATGGAGAACATAAAAAAGTTGGATACATTGTTAGACTTTCAGATTGGTCTAAAAAAGATGTAGGAGAAGACAGATTTATCGATATTGAAGATGGAGAAACTGAAATATGGGTTAAATCACAAGATCCTATGACATATTATTCTAATCCAGATAAAGCACCATTAGTGTTCCAAAATGTTAATTTAGATATTACATATTATCCAGTAGAAAAAGATGCTAAAAAATACAGAGTAAAAGTATGGGCCGAAGGGCAAAAACCAAAATATATTAATTTAGAACAAGATGGTGAAAAATTTGTTGCTAAAGGGAATTATGAAGGTAAAGATATCAGTAAATTAAATTTTGAAATTACTAAGAGATGGTGGTTCTTCTTTGAAAAAATAGTAGATGTTTCAAGAGAAATAACTAAAATAGATGAAAGTGGTAATGTAAATATTTTTATAAATCAAGAAGATAAAACTATATATAAATCAGCAGAATCAGCAACTAAACCAAAAGCTATTGAAAGTGCTAGTATAGATGCAATGAATTCTATTACTGTTAAGACTAATAAGAATTTTAATTTAGAAAAAGAAATGGCTAGAGGAATTACAGCTAATTTTGATAATAAGGTGAAAGAAATTATTTCTTTAACTGAAGATCCAGTACAAACAGATATGTTTAAAATAGTATTTGATAAAGACTTAGATTTAAAGAATAAAGATGGAAAAGTAATGATGGCTACATTTGGTGAAGCTAAAGTTAATTTAGGAAGTGTAGTTAGAGATAAAAGCTTTGATGATTTCTATGCATATGATGGAGAGCTTGGAGCTATATATACAAAAGATGAAACAACTATAAAAGTTTGGGCACCTACAGCAGAGTTTGTAAACTTATTAACTTATGAAGGTGAACAAGTTATTAAAGAACCTATGGTATTAGGGGAAAAAGGAGTATATTCTATTACTTTCCCTGGTGATAAATTAGGTTTAGTATATCAATTTGAAGTTGGAGTTAATGGAGAAGTTAATGTAACTAATGATCCATACACTTATTCAACTACAGTTAATGGTGAAAAATCTGTAGTTGTTAATCCAAGTATTTCTGATGTTCCAAATCCAGTAATTGATAACCCTATCATATATGAATTACATGTTAGAGATTTATCAGTACATCCTGGAAGTGGAATTAATAATAAAGGTAAATTCTTAGGATTAACTGAAACAGGAACAAAAACAGCAAGTGGACAAATTACAGGACTAGACTATATTAAATCTTTAGGAATAACTCACGTACAATTATTACCTATATATGATTTCAGTTCATATTCAGTAGATGAAACAGATCAATTTGCTAGATATAACTGGGGATATGATCCAGTAAACTATAACAGTGTTGAAGGTTCATATTCAACTAATCCATATGATCCTAATGTTAGAATACAAGAATTACAAAAAACAATAGATGTATTACATCAAAATAATTTAGGTGTAATTATGGACGTTGTATATAACCACGTATTTAGTGCAGGAGAACATGCATTTAATAAAATTGTTCCAGGATATTATTATAGATATGATATGGATGGAAATTTAACTAATGGAACTGGTGTAGGAAATGATGTAGCTAGTGAAAGAAAAATGGTTAAGAAATATATAATAGACAGTGCTAAATATTGGGCTAAGACATATAAATTAGATGGATTCCGTTTTGATTTAATGGGTATACTTGATGTTGATACTATGAATGAATTAAGAGATGAAATGAAGAAAATTAACCCTAATTTCTTTATACTTGGAGAAGGATGGGATATGGGAACTCTTGATCCTGAATTAAGAGCAAATCAAAATAATGCAAATAAACTTGAAGGTATAGCATTCTTTAATGATGATTTCAGAGATGCAGTTAAAGGATCTACTTTTGGAGAAATAAGTAAAGGATTCATTAGTGGAAACTTAAAACAAGAAGAAAGACTATTTACTTCAATTAAAGGTGGAGAAGGTATGAGAACATATACATCTCCTATGCAATTAATTCAATATATTGAAGCACATGATAACTTAACTTTATTTGATCAAATAACTAAAACTAATGATACTGAAGATTTAGCAATGATAACTAGAAGACATAATCTAGGAACAACTATAGTTCTTCTATCACAAGGTGTTCCATTTATTCATGCAGGACAAGAATTTTTAAGAACTAAAGGTGGAGATGAAAATTCATATAAATCAAGTGATGAAGTAAATAGACTTGATTGGGAACTTGCAAGAAGAAATGCAGCAAGTATAGATTTAGTTAGAGAATTAATTAAAATACGTAAAGCAAATCCTGACTTTAATTTAAAATCATTTGATGAAGTTAATAAGACTATAACTCCTATTAAAGTATTAGATCAGGTTGTAGCATATACACAAGCAGATAAAGTAATAATATATAATGCTAGTGGAAAAGAAAAAGAAGTTCAAGTACCTAATGGAAATTATGTAGTACTTGTTAAAGATAATAAGGCTAAGGCAGAAGGTCTTGGAGAAATAGAAGTAAAAGATGGAAAAGTAAAAGTATCAATGCAATCAGCATTAGTACTTAAGAAAAAATAAGATTTAGGGGCAATATTGCCCCTTTTCTTAAGATTTGATATAATATGAAAAAAAGGAGGAGATATGTCAACAATAACAAAAACAAGTAAAAAGAGTTTTTTTAAGTTAGTTTTTAGTAGAACCTTAGTTGTAACAGTGTTATTATTACTAGAATTAGCTCTAGTATTAATGTCTGTAATGTGGTTAGGCAAAAACATGTATATACTAATAGGAAGTAGTAGAATTATCAGTTTTGGTATGATAGTTTATTTAATAAATAATAGACAAAATGCTAATGTTAAATTAGTTTGGATATTATTAATATTACTTTTACCTTTATTTGGAATATGTCTTTATTGGTTTGTTAAATTAGATTTTGGAAGTAGAATGATGAAAAAGAGAATAGTTGAGATTCAAGCACAAACTAAAAATCTTTTAGTTCAAAAACAAGAGATACTTAATAAAGTAAGAGATGAAAAAGAATATGAATTAAGAAATATTGCAAGATATATCAAAAATACTGGTGGATATAACCTATATCAAGATAGTGAAGTTAAGTATTATTCATTAGGTGAATATATGTTCTTAGATATGTTATTAGCATTAAAAGAAGCAAAGAAATTCATATTTATAGAATACTTTATTATAGAACAAGGTAAAATGTGGAATTCTATTGTAGAGATATTAAAACAAAAAGTTCTAGAGGGTGTAGAAGTAAGAGTAATGTATGATGGAACTTGTGAATACACGACTTTAGATAGAGATTATCCAAAAGAATTGATATTACATGGAATAAAAGCACAAACTTTCTCACCAGTAACACCATTTGTTTCAACACACTATAACAATAGAGATCATAGAAAAATTATGGTTATAGATGGTAAGATAGGATTTACTGGAGGAGTAAACTTAGCTGATGAATATATTAATGAAATAGTTAAACATGGTCATTGGAAAGATACTGGTATTAGAATAATGGGAGATGCAGTTAAAACACTTACATTAATGTTCTTACAATCATGGAACTTATTTGATTATGAAAGTAAAGAATATTCTAAATACTTAGATATTTCTCATGATATTAAAAATGATGGATACATAATTCCTTATGGAGATGAACCATTTGATAATGAATTATTAGGTCAAAATGTATATATTGATATTATTAATAATGCAAAAGAATATGTATATATTATGACACCATATTTAATTATTGATAATGAAATGACAGCTGCTATGAAACTTGCAGCAATTAAAGGTGTGGATATTAGATTAATATTACCATATATACCAGATAAAGAAACACCTTTTGCTCTAGCTCATAGCCATTATGCTGAACTTATGGATGCAGGAGTTAAGATATATGAATATAACCCAGGATTTGTACATGCTAAGATGTTTATTTCAGATGATATAAAGGCTGTAGTAGGAACTATAAACTTAGATTATAGAAGTCTATATCATCATTTTGAAAATGCAGTATATATGTATAAAATGGATGTTATTAAAGATATTAAAGAAGACTTTGAAGATACATTCAAAAAATCACATATTGTTTCACATAGAGAATTAAAAAATGATAAATTAACAAGAAAAATAATAGGAAAATTAACGAAAATTTTCGCACCATTGCTATAACAATAATGAAGATGTATTTTTTTTGATACATCTTTTTTGTTTAGTTGAATTAAGCCTTTCAATATTGTATAATTAAAAGAAGAGAATAAATTAGGAGGAAATAATGTTATTAGATATTTTAAAGGTCTTTATACTTTCGCTAATTGAGGCGTTTACAGAGTTTATACCTGTAAGTTCAACTGGACATATGATACTTGCTGATAAATACATTAATTTATCAAGCAACAAGGAGTTTGTTACAGCATTTCAGGTAATAATACAACTTGGAGCAATACTTGCTGTTGTGGTAATCTTTTTTAAGAAACTTTATCCTTTTATGTATAAAGGAGAAAAAAGGAAAAGTTTACTTGTACTTTGGTCTAAAATAATAGTAGCTGTATTACCTGCGGTGGTTTTAGGTTTACTGTTTGATGACTATATTGAAGAACATTTCTTTAATGCAACTATAGTTGCTTCTATGCTTTTAGTTTATGGGATACTTTTAATATTTATTGAAAGTAAAAATAGGAGAGCAAGTATAAATAATCTTGCCAATATTACTTATCCTGTGGCTCTTGCTATAGGACTATTTCAATGTCTTGCAATGATACCTGGGACTTCACGTTCTGCAGCAACAATAATAGGAGCGATGTTTTTAGGATTAAGTAGAGTGGCAGCAACAGAATTTTCTTTCTTTTTAGCAATTCCAACTATGCTTGGAGCAACAACTTTAAAATTAATAAAAATTGGATCACTATTAAGTGGATATGAGTTATTCTTAATATTTTTAGGATTAATATTTACATTCATAATGTCTTTAATGATAATAAATTCTTTCTTAAAATACATTAAGAAGCATGATTTTAAAGTATTTGGATATTATAGAATAGTGATAGCAATATTAATACTTTTAGATATATATGTGTGGTAATAAATGAAGATAAAATCAAATTATGAGATAAATGAGAATAAATGGAATGAATTTATTTATGTATTCTTTAAAGAAAATGAAGATGAAGTATATATTGAAGTAAAAGAGGATGAAGAGTATATACATATTTCTGCAAATAATGGAGAAAAAAGCATTGAATACAAATTAGAAAAAATGATAGATAATCAAATAGAAGTTATGCTTAAAGCATGTTTATTAAAGCTATATGATATATATGTTCCATGGGGTTCTTTAGTTGGAGTAAGGCCAACAAAACTTGTTAGAAAATTACTTAAAGATAACGATTATGAGAAGATAGTTAAAGTATTACAAGAAATATATTTAGTAAGTTCTGAAAAATCAAACTTGTTAATAGAGGTAGTTAAGAATTCAATTGATTTCTTAGATGATAAAACTATAGGTATATATATTGGACTTGCATTTTGTCCTACAAAATGCACCTATTGTTCTTTCCCTGCGTATCTAAAAAAGGGGAAATATGAACAAAGATATGAAGAATACTTTCAAACTTTACTTAGAGAGATTAGGGAAGTTGGTTCTCTATGTAAAGAATTAAATCTTGAGATAAATAGTATATATGTAGGTGGAGGAACTCCAAGTTATTTATCAATAGAGGAATTAAACGAACTCTTAGTAACTATTAAAGAATATATAGACATGAAATCTTTAAAAGAATATACTTTTGAAGCAGGAAGAATAGATACATTAGATAGTCAAAAACTTACTATGCTTAAAGACTTTGATGTTACAAGAATAAGTATTAATCCACAATCATTTAAGGATTCAACTTTAAAACTTGTAAATAGATATCATAACATAGATAAACTTAATGAAGTATATATGGAAGCAAAAAGATTGAAATTAGACATTAATATGGATTTCATAATAGGACTTCCACGTGAAAATACAGAAGATGTATTAAATACTTTAGAAAAGTTTAAACAGTATGATCCAGAAAATGTAACTTTCCACTATTTAGCTATGAAGAAAGCATCAATTCTTACTAAAAGTAAATATTTTGAAGAAGATGCCTTAGATCATAAATTAATAACTCAAAAGATAACAGAAATAATGAGAGAAAAACAATATTTCCCCTACTATATGTACAGACAAAAGAGTTCTAGTATAGATGGAGAAAATATGGGATATTGTAAGGAAGGAAAGCAATTAATTTACAATATAGAGATGATAGAAGAATACAAGACTATCATATCTATAGGTGCTGGAGCTATAACTAAATTAATTAAAGATGATATAATAAAGAGGCTTATAAATCCTAAAGATCCACTTATGTGGATAGATGAATTTGAAGATAGACTAAATGAAAAGAAAAAAGAAATTAGGGGGCTAATGTGAGAAAATTAAAATATGTTTTAATTACATTATTAATATTATTTGTATTTAATTTCATTAAAGGAATATTTGGATTTGAAACTCATGGAGGTGACGTGCCTCGTGTTGAAATTAATGAAGAAATAGTATTTCAAGATGAGAAGAATGCAGATAAATTATTTGATATTAACACTGTAGGTTATGAAGATATAGTTGGAAATGGAATTTCGAGTAAAGAAGCTTACAAAATACTTGAATATAGGGATTTTGTTGGGTATATTGATAATGTAGATTACTTAATTAGAGCTAGAGGTATAAACAAAGGTAATATAGATAGAATAAAGAAAAACTTTTATGTAGAAGAAACAGAAGAAAAAGAATATGTTAAACATAATATTAATGCCTTAGATGAAGATGGCTTGTATATGCTTGGATTTTCAAAACAAGATGTTAAAACTATTCTAGATTTAAGAAATTCTGGAGAGATTAAATCAGATCTTGATTTAAAAGGAAAAGTAAATATGAATATAGTTAGTAAACATATACAGTTTTAGGAGATGGATATGAATAGAGAAGAAAAGGACAGAGAGAATATTTTTGCTCTATTGTCAGGTTTAAAGATGGCAGTAGAAAATAAGAACTTAGTACAAAAAGAATTTTGTAGTGCACTACTTTCTAAATACTTACAAGAAGGAGTTAATATCTATGAATTTGTGGAAAAAGAAGAAATAGAAAAATATATAAATGAAGGGTTGAATCTTTTTGTGAAGAGAAAAAGAAAATATTTTATTAAGAAAACATTATTTAACGTATTTACAGGTATGGCAGCAGCAATATTTACTTATATATTTTTAGGAGTATCATTTGCGAAATCGTTAGCAGTATTTCTAGGAGCTTTTTTAATAGATAGTTTTATTAAGTTAAAAGTTAGTAAAATAGTCTTTGTAAATGAAGTAAGAAAAGAATATGAAAGATATGTGGATTCTAAATTAATACATATTAGAGAAAGTGAGGATGTGAGTAAATTATGGAAATAAGAAGACCTAAGATAGAAGGGTATAAAATAGGTAATCTTTCTCCTAATGTTAAATTCACAAAAGAATTAAAAGTTAAAGAATCTGAAAAAAGGGGAATAAAAGAATTTAATTCATCACTTGAGAAAATGAGATCTGAAATGTGGTATCCAAATAAGGATATAACAACAGTTCATATTAAGAACGAGATAAAAAAAGTAGAGGGAATTAGAGTTGTTAAATATTCGGTGGATGAAGAAAATAAAGAAAAACTAATAATATTTTTCCATGGTGGAGGATATTATGGAGGTTCAACAGATACTATACATTATACATGTAGATATATGGCTGAAAAAACAGGATCAACTGTAGTATCAGTAGATTATTCTTTAGCACCAGAATTTCCATTTCCTACTTCTATAGAAGAGGGATATACTATACTAAAATATTATGAAAATAGATATGAAAGTATTTATCTTGGTGGAGATAGTGCAGGTGGTGGACTTGCATGTTCTGTAGTAATTAAAGATATAGAGGAAAATACTAAGATAGCTGATGGGTTAATCATGTATTATCCAGTTTTACTTATAGATCTTAAAGATAATTGTAGAGAAGATTTTATATGGGATATTAAAGAGTATGATATAGATGAAACTAGTCCTGATGCAGGTTTAATGAAATCAGAATCTAGTGGTTTAAAATATGCTATGCCATATATTAAAGATATGTATATTAAAACTAATGAAGCTAAAGAGAATTACTATATCTCTCAAATAAATGCACCAGACAGCGTGTTAAGACAATTTCCTAAAACTTTAATATTTACTGTTGAATATGATTATTTAAGACTAGAAGCGGAATATTTCCACAAAAGACTTAGAGAAAATGCAGTAAAATCTATTGGGATTAGATATGCTGGTGAAGTGCATGCCTTTATAGATAAAACAGGATATAATGACAATATCATAGATAGTATAGATGAAATTAGGGAGTTCATAAAATGATAAAAGAAATAGTTAGTTCAGAAATAAAAGACCTTTTAACACTACATAGTGAAGAATATAGTGAAAAAGGTTATTATTTAGAAAATGATGGGCATGAAATATATTATGAAGTTAGTGGTAATGAAGAAGGTATACCAGTTGTATTTGTACATGGTGGGCCTGGATCACCTATGGGTGATTATGCAAAAAGATTTTTTGATAAAGATAAATATAGAATAATAGTAATAGATCAAAGAGGATGTGGAAAAAGTAAACCTTTTGCTAAAATGGAAGGTAATAATACTTTTGCATTAATTGATGATATGGAAAAAATAAGAGAGAAACTAGGAATTGAAAAATGGGTAGTATTTGGAGGTTCTTGGGGGTCAACTTTATCTTTAGTATATAGTATTACTCATCCTGAAAGAGTTAAAAAAATAGTGTTAAGAGGAATATTTTTAGCTAGAGATGAAGATGTAAATTGGCTATATAAAGAAGGTGCAAGCTATTTTTATCCAGAAGAATTTGATAAGTTTGTTGCTCCTCTTACAGAAGAAGAAAGAAAAAATCCAGTTGAGTCATATTTAAAATATCTACAAATGGATATGGAAATTGCTAAAAAATATGCAAAAGTTTGGTCAGATTGGGAGCATTCTTGTGTAAGACTTATTAGAAAAGATAATTTAAGTGAAATATCACAAGCAGATATTTCAATGGCAATAATAGAATGTGTTTATTTTAATAATAATTCATTTTTACCAACTAAAAACTATATTTTAGAAAATGTAGATAAAATAAAGGATATAGAGATAGATATAGTTCATGGTAGATATGATGTAGATTGTAGATTAATAGGAGCTTATGAGCTATATAAAAATCTTAATAATGCAAAACTATATATAGTTCAAGATGCAGGACATTCTAGTCTTGAAAAAGGTATTACACATAAATTAATGGAAATAATGGAGGAATATAGTGAAAGATAAGATAAAATTAATAGCTATAGACTTTGATGGAACTTTCTTAGATGACAGTCATTTCAAACAAGACTTAAGTTATGTAGAAAAATTAAGAGAGAAGAACCTTAGTCAAGAGATAGTATTTGCAAGTGGAAGAGCAACTGCAGGTATAGTTGAACTTGTTAAAAGAATAAAAATGACTGATATGGTAAGATACATAATTGGACATAATGGTGCTGAAATTTATGACCTTAAAGAAAATAAGATAATATATCAAGAATGTATAGAGGATGATTTAGCTTTTGGTATAATAAAACTATTAGAAGAAAAAGGACTTAATACTCCAATAAGTTTCCATGATTGGGATAATTTCTATACATATAAAAATGAGGGTGTATATACAGAACTTGTTGAACTTGAGAAAAAAGTTAATTTTGTAAATTTAATAAATATAGATGACCCTAAAGATTTCCCTGAACACAAGATAAAACTTATGGTATTTACTAAAGATACTGAGGAATTAAATTTAGTATATGATATTATTGCTAAAAGTGAATTTAATGATAAGGTTACTCAAGCTAGAAGTGGTTTCTTTTTAGATGAATTAACTAAAAAAGGGATTAATAAAGCAAAAGGTCTTGAGGTATTATGTTCAAAATTAAATATAGATTTAAAAGATGTACTTGCATTTGGAAATGCTGAAAATGATTTAGATATGTTACTTGAAGTAGGTTATGGTTTTGCTATGAAAAATGCAGAAAAGATAGTTTTAGACAAAATAGAGAGAGTTACAAAATATACTAATAATGAATTTGGTGTAGAAAGAGAAATAATAGAATTTTTAGGAATATAAGGAGAGAAAGAATATGAAAAAAATGTTATTTGTGTTAATGTTACCAATATTTGCCTTAGCAAATGTGGATGTAGTAAATGTTAAAAATATCAAATATGAAGAGTCAGATTTAAAGAAAATAGAGTTGTCAATAAAAGAAAGATTATCTGAAGATACAAAAGAAATTAGCGATGCTTTAGCTGAAATGTTAAATTTACAATTAGGAGAAAAGGTTGAGAAAAAATTTATTGAAACAAAACTTGAAAATCTCTTTAATACAATGTTAGAGTCAATTAACTTAAAATTAGAAAAAATAGTGTTTTTAGATGAAAAAGAAGGTGTTTCAATTTACCAATTTAAAGATATTTCTAGTGAGTTTTCTATTAATCAAGAAGAACTAACTTATAATTTATTAATTAAAATCGCACAAAAACCTGAATTAATTAATGATGAAAAGAAAATGTTTGAATTTATGATAGATAAAGTAATTGAATTAGTAGAGAAAGAAATCAAAAAAGAATTTAAATTAACTAAAGCAGCTATGCCATTAATTAAAAAAGATGGCAACTGGATAATTGAAAGATAAAAAATAGAAAGGAAAATATATGTCAGAAATAGTCCAATATATTTTAGGTATTAGTCCTAGCATACTATTACCTATCATTATTATAATTATGTCATTGTTTATGAAGATGCGTCTGAAAGATGCTTTAATTTCAGGTATTACACTTGCAATAGCATTTACATCGATTTCACTTGTAATAGAATTTATGTTTAATACTATTTCGCCTGTTGCTTTAAGGTTTGTAGAGTACACTAATATTAAACTTGACGTAATAGATTTAGGATTTTCTCCTATGGTAACTATATCGTTTGCTTGGCCTTTTGCGATTATAATATTTCCGTTACAAATTGTATTAAATTTAATATTAATTCATTTTGATCAAACAAATATTTTAAATGTTGATATCTTTAATATATGGACTAAGGTTTTTACAGCAGCTATAGTTACAGTATTATCTGGTAGTGTTTTATTTGGTTTTATTTCTGCAACTATACAAATTATTGCAGAACTTAAAGTAGCAGAAAAAATTAGAAGAAGAACAGATGAAATTACCGGGATGGAATCTACAACGACAACACATGTTTCTATACTTCAATGTATATTAATGTACCCAATTAGTGAGTTTTTAGATAAAATACCATTTATTAGAGATACTGAACTTGATATAGATCATTTAAAAAATAAGATAGGTGTATTTGGTGAAGATTCAGTAATGGGATTTATTATAGGTATGATACTTTCGATTTTTTCAGGATATTCAATACTTGAAAGTGTCGAAATTGCAGTAAAGCTTGCTGCAACATTAGTACTTTTACCAATGATTGCAGGAATGTTTGTCAAAGCTTTAAATCCAGTATCAGAAGTTGCTAAAAATTTTATGGAAAATAAATATAAACATAAAGATATAGTGATAGGTCTTGACTGGCCTATATTAGGATCTGCACCAGAATTATGGATAGTTTCAGTATTGTTAATCCCAGTAACTTTAATGCTAGCTTTAATTTTTTCAAAGCTTGGATTTAGTAGTATATTACCTCTTCCAGGAATTGTAAATCCTGTGATAGTAGTTCCTGCTTTAATAGTAGCTAATAGAAATTTACTTAAAATGCTAATACTTGGAACAATAATTACTCCTATATATTTGATGGTTTCAACTAATATAGCTCCTGCTATTACTCAACTTTCAAAGAGTATAGGAGGAATAGGAAATAAGGGACAATTAATTAGTTACTATGGTTTTGAAAGTCCTTTTTTTAGATGGGCTATGATAAAATTTTTTGAATTTAAAATTTATGGAGTGGTTGCATTTATATTAATCATATTACTATATATCTTTTTTTATAAGAATTTTGATAGAAGGTGAGAAAATGAAAATTAGAAAAGCTTTATTATCTGATGTAGAAAAAATAGGGATATTTCATTACGAAACATTTAAGGAAACATATAAAGGATTATTAAGTGAAAAACTATTATCAAATTTAAATTTAGATAAAATAATTTTATCAAAAAAATCAAGATTAGAAGATATATACATTGCTGAAATAGAGAGTGAAGTTATAGCCTTTATTCTATTTTCTAAAAAAAGTAGATATAATGAAAATTATTCTGAAATAGAAGCTATATATGTTGGGAAAAACTATCGTTCTAATAAAGTTGGACAAGAATTAGTAGAATTAGTTGATAAAGAATTAAATAAGAGTATATTAGTTTATGTTTTAAAAAATAATGTTAGAGCAATAAAGTTTTACGAAAAAATGGGATTTGTTTTGACAGGTAATGAAAGAAAAGAAGGTGAAATAGAAACCTTTGAAATGTTAAAGGAAAAATAAAAAGATAATATAACGATATACATTTTCTGTTAAGAACCTAAATTAAAAAGGAACTATTCTTAATCAAACTAGGAATAGTTCCTTGAATTTATAAAAAGCATATTTAAAAAATTTTTATCCAGTTTATTGGTACATGTTCTGTTCTATTTTTCATCATCTTTTTTTTGTAAGTAAAATATATATCCTTTTTTTGCTTTAATATCAAAAGTCATTTTACCATTTATATCACTCTTAATTTTCTTACCAGATAATAAATCTAGATAAGTTTTAGAATTATGGAATGAAGTAATAGTAATATTACTATGATCCTCAAAACTGTTATTTAATACAACTATAATACTTTCATTCTTATCATATCTTTCATAAGCTATGATATCTTTTTCGTTATTAAAGTATACAGGTTTAATTCTTCCATATACTAAAGATTTGTGTTCTTTACGTATTTTAATGATTTTTTTATACCATTCAAATAAGTCCATATCAGGTTTTTGAGAATAAAGCTCATCGTTGTTTACATAAGAAGTGTTTCTTTCATCATCATACCAAAACTCATCCCAAAGCATAGGTTTTCTACAATATGGATCTGTAGCTCCCCACATTCCAACTTCATCACCATAGTATAGCATAGGAGCTCCTATGTATGTCATTTGGAATATTGAGATAAGTTTTAATACATCTTTAGGTTTAATATGACAATTTTTCCAATCTATAGTTGTGTTAGGATGGTAATTTCCAGCTAAATCAGGTCTAATAATGTTATATCCTTTTTCATATTGTTTACCCTCTTCTAAGTTTCTACCAATTCTATCGTTAACTATTCTTGAATAAAGTCTATCTGTATCGTGAGATCCATTTAAATTTTGACAAGCTTGAACTGCTTGTAATGGATACCAAGTCCTTTTTTCTCTTAATTCTAAGAAAAATTGTTCAGCTGTTAATTTGTATGTATCATCAAAATTAGTTCCTTGATTTATGAAATATCCTATTACAGCTTTAAGCCATTCATAGTTCATAACAGCATCAAATTTATCTCCGGAATTAATGTCATCTCCTGCATTAGACCACAGTTCTGCTGTAATATATGAATCTCTTTTACATTTTTTAACAACTTGTCTCCATTCTTTCCAAAACATTTGATTTTCAAGATTATTAGGGACATCAAGTCTCCATCCATCTATACCATCATCTTCTTGCCAGTTGCTATGTTCTTTACCGTCAGGACCTAACATCCATTTTCTAGTGATATTGAAGATGTAGTCTTTCCATTCTTCATTAAAACTATCAAAAACAGGCAAAGTATCAAATCCTGCCCATCCATTATATCTTAAATTTTTTCTATTAAGATTTACAGTGTTATAAGCTTCTTCTTCACTCATATCTTCTCTAACTTCAGTATAGTTTGAATAATCTGTAAATTTATACCAACTTGCATATTGAGATTTTTCTCCTTCTGCAAGTGCAAGATTAAATGCAAAGTTATAGTTACTGCTATGATTAAATACAGCATCAAATATTACTCTAATTCCATTTTTGTGTAGTTCTTTAATTAAATCTACCATAATTAAATCTGATTCTGTCCAAACCCAACTACTAGGATTATCAGTTTCTAAATAGCCATTTTTTCCTTTATTTTCTCCTACTAAATTAACTTCTAATAATTCTAGTTCAGAATTATTAACAGCGTTTTTTCCTAATACATCAAGATAACTTTTATTACCATATTTATTTTCAGGATTAATATAGATGTTATGTAATTTTCCACTAGTTCTAATAGTTCCAAAATCAGGTGAAATATGTCTAAAATCATTAGCTCCATATTTATGGTTTTGAAAAGAATAAAATACAGGGTTTAACCAAACTGCATTAATTCCTAAATTTTTAAGATATGGTATTTTTTCTTTGATACCCTTTAGATCTCCACCAAACAGTCTTGCATACTTAAGTGAATAATTTATATTTGATTCTAGATGAACTTCCCAATTTGTTCTTTCACTAAAGTCAGAACACCATCTATTTCTTTCAAAAAGAGGGGCATATTCATTTTTGTTCCATCTATAATCTTTGATAAATTTACTTTCATAATTTGGATTTTTCTTAAATTTTTCAGGTCCGAATTCATTGAATATGGGATCGTTATATACATCAGCATTGTAAAATCTATCTGGAAATATGTTATACCATATAGCTTCTCTAGACCAATAAGGAATATAGAAAATATCGTCGTTATCTTCTTTTGAGTAAATTAATGAGTTAGTTAAATTTTCTTCAAGACCATTTAATCCATAATAATTTTTGACTCCACCATCTTCAAGTATGAAAAAATACTTGAAGCTTTCTATATCTTCTGAGAATGTAAGTATCCTTTTGAAATAATCAAAAGAATTAGTGTAATCAATATATCTTTCAAGTTCATATATTCTATTTAACCCTTTACCATCTTTAGTGTATGGTATTACAGAGATATATACTCTTTCTACATCTGATTTTTGAGTCCGTATACTTATTTCAAATTCTTTTTCAGTAATTTTATTGAAATAAATTAATTTTTTCATGTCATGAAGTATAGCTGTTATTTTACTGCCTGTATTAATGTTTTTACTTATTTCATTTACAAATTTACCATTTCCTAATTGGCCTTTAGGGAAAAGATTTCCGTTTTCTCCAACTACAAGAATTTCATTTTTTTCAGGATACCATTTATGATCTATTAAAAATTTATATTCATAAAATCCATTTTCAATATTTAAAATTACCTCGTATAGGTTATCTTTAATGTGAGTAATTGGTTCAGTTTCAGGAATCCAATTATTAAAATCTCCTGTAATTTCAAATGTTTTTGGATTAGATAAACCAAATTTTGATATATCAATATTAAATCTAATAAATTTTTTCTTTTGTAGTAAAAAAGTGAAATCATGTGGATTAAATTCAATTAGAATATCTATACCTGATTGTATCCCTGAAATAGATTTAGGGGCACTTTTACTATCAACATATGCTCTAAATTCAGAAGCAAATGGACTAGTATGGTTATATGTAACATTAAAATTTTCTTTATCTCCATTTTCTATTTTAGTAATAGTAAAAAAATATGATGCTACATCAACTTTTGCCCATTTATATATATACCTATCGTTTTTTCTATTTAATTTTACTTCTTTAAAAAATTTACCATCTTTGTAAATTCCTAAAATATATTCCATTTAAAAATCTCCTTTCACAATCAGTTCTATTATACCAAAAATCTTAAAATTATGCTATACTTTAGATAGATAAATCAAGGAAGGGAGACCTATATGAAATTATTAGAAAAATATATTTTAGGTAAACTTGAATTAAAAAATAGAGTGGTAATGCCACCTATGGATACTTATGAAGCAAAAGATGGTTTTGTAAATGAATTTCATATTGCTCATTATGGTGCAAGAGCAATAGGGAATGTTGGTTTAATTATACAAGAAGTTACTGCGGTTAGAAGTGATGGAAGAATAAGTGAACAAGATCTTGGAATTTGGTCAGATGAACATATAGAAGGATTAAAGAAGTTAGTGGATAGTGTACATAGATTAGGAAGTAAAATAGGTATACAAATTGGAGATGCTGGCAGAAAAGGATTGGTTAAAGGAGGAGATATATTATCTAGCTCAAATATTCCTTTTAATGATTACTTCGGCATACCAAGAAAAATGGAGAAAGAAGATATACTTTCTTTAATCAATGATTTTAAATTAGCAGCAAGAAGAGCAGAAAGTGCAGGTTATGACTATTTAGAATTACATGCAGCTCATGGATATTTAATTAATCAATTTTTATCTACTTTTTCTAATGATAGAGATGATGAATATGGAGGATCTTTTGTAAACAGGGCAAAACTTTTAGGAGAAATACTTGCGGAAGTAAGAAAAGAATTTAAAGGTTTAGTTTCTATTAGAGTTTCTGCATATGAATGGGCAGAAGGGGGATATAGTCCAAGTGATTTAGCAAAAGTTTTAGTGAACTTTAAAGAATATTTAGATGTGATACATGTAAGTAGTGGAGGAACTGTAAATGAAGGAAATCTTTCATTTTATCCAGGTTATCAATTATCATTTGCTAAGGTTATAAAAGAAATAATGGGGATTCCAGTTATAGCAGTAGGACAAATTGATAATTTTGATTTAGCTGAATTTGCTATTAGAGATTTAGATATAGATTTAATTGCAGTAGGAAGAGGATTACTTAGAAATCCAAATTGGATTATGGATGAAGCATTTAAGAATAATATTAAAATAGATGCAAGAAAAGCTACAAGTAGGGCATATTTTAGAGATAGATTTGTAGAAAAAGACTTAAAAAAATAGGAGAAATATGAAGGATAAGATAGTAGGAGTAGTGGCAGAATTTAATCCGTTTCATAATGGACATAAATACCAAATAGATGAAATTACTAAAAATGAACCTAAGATAAAAATAGCTGTAATATCTGGAAACTTTGTTCAAAGAGGTGAAGTTTCAGTACTTAATAAGTTTGAGAAAGCTAAAATTGCAATAAAAGAAGGTTATGATATAGTAGTTGAACTCCCAGTATATTATTCTATACAAAATGCTGATGTTTTTTGTGAATACTCTGTTAAAATATTAAATGAAATGGGGTGTGAAATTCAAGTTTTTGGTATAGAAGAAGAAAATCTTGAGAGTATTTATGAAATAATTAAAATACAAAAAGATGAAATTTATCAAGAAAAGATAAGGGAATACATTAAGCAAGGTCATTCATATATCAAAGCGCATGAACTTACCTTAAAAGAATATGGATATGAAGATGTATACAAGTCTAATAATATATTAGCTATGTCATATATTAAAAGCATAGAAAAAAATTCATTTAATATATTAGCTCATGGAATAAAGAGAATAGGTAGTGGATATAACGAGGAAGAAAGTGTTGATGGAATAGCTTCAGCAACTATGTTAAGAAAAAATATTAATGGAAATATTTCAACTTTTGTTCCTTTATCTTGTTCTGAAATATTAGAAAAAAAAGAGAATATTAATCCAGAAGATAAGATATATGATATGTTTAGATTGATTTTCAATGTTAAAACAAAGGATGAATTAATAAAAGTATATGATTTTAATGATAGTATGTATAATAGGGTGGAGAAGTGTATACAAAGCACATCTAACATGCAAGACTTTTTAAAAGCTTTTGTAAGTAGGAATTTTACTTTAAATAGAATTAAAAGAGTCATGCTTAACACATTGTTAAATATTACTGATGATGATGTTAATCTAGAAAGTGACATAGACTACATTAGAGTTTTAGGTATCAATGAAAAAGGTGCAAAATATCTTAAGGAATTAGATAATTATAAGATATATGTAAATTGGAAAGATATAGAGAAAAATATAGAGAGTAGCTTAATTAAAATTGAAAAGAATGCATTTTTACTTTATGAAGTGCTAATGCGTGAAAAAGAAAGTTTAAATGTATATTACGAAAAATAGGAGGAGGAAGATATATGTTTTTATTAGATGATTATCTTTTAAATGTTATAGAAAAGTATCCAAGAGTTACACTTGAGACTTCTTTAAAAGATGTTATGAAAAGTAAAAATAGGTTTATATGTGGAAAATATTCTCCTCTTTCTTTTAATATGGAGTTTGAAGAAATAGAGTACAAGTCGGGAGATATTAATCTATATGGTTGGTACATTAAAAATGAAGATGCAACAAAAACTATAGTAATAAATCACGGAAGAAAAAATAATAGAATATTTTGTTTGAAATTTTTACAATTATTCATAGATATGCAACTTAATGAAAAATACAATATTTTTCTACCAGATTTAAGAAATTCTGGTAAATCTGATGTTGCTAGAACTGCTTTTGGTTATAGGTTTGCTGAAGATATTAAAAACACTGTCTTAATGTTAAATGAAAAATTTGGGACTAAAGATTTTATACTTTATGGTTTTTCTCAAGGTGGTATGGGTAGTGCATTAGTGCCTTATTTATATGAAAAAGAACTTAATGAGAAAGGTGTGGTAATAGAAAAAATGATACTTGATTCACCAGTATCAAATATTAAAGAGACAATATTACATCATTCATTATTCTTAGGATTTAAAATACCATATGCAATAATGTCATTTCCTTTAGCTAGATTTAATTTTAGAATTGATGGAAAACTAAATGAACTAAGACTTTCAAGAGTTTTAGGGAAGGTTCCAACATTAATACTTCAATCTGAAAAAGATGAGGCTACACCATATGACATGATAAATGAAGAATATCAAATTATTAAAGATAAAAGTATGTATGATGCTAGTGTTATTAAACCCATATTTAAGGCTTTTAGAAAAGGTCAACATGTAAGAATATACTTACAGTATAAATGGGAATATACTTATTCTATACAAAACTTTTTGAATTTGTAACAAAATATGATAGAATATAATGTGGGGGAAAAAAAGGAGAGAATTTATGTCAAAAAGATTAACAAAAGCAACATATATTTTTTATGGACTTGGTGTTGCATATTTCATGCTGGATCAAGTTTTTAATCAGTGGATACAATACTTCTATTTACCATCAGAAAAAGCAATAGCTGACTATGGTATTAGTGTAATTATGCCACCTATTTATTTAGCAATCGCATTCGTAATTATGAGACTAGTTGATGCTATAGCAGACCCTATAGTTGGATATATGTCTGATAATTCAAATTCGAGATTTGGAAGAAGAACATTCTATATGTTAATAGGAATTATTCCTTTAGCATTATCAATGATAGCATTTTTCTTCCCAGTTACTAGTGGAGCTATAATTGCAACACTTTATTTAGCATTTATAGGAAGTATATACTTTGTTGCATATACTTTAGTTGGAGGACCATATAATGCCTTAATACCAGATTTAGCTACTAATAAGGAAGAAAGATTAAATCTTTCAACTATGCAATCTGTATTTAGATTAATCTTCACAGCTATACCTTTAATACTAAGTCCTATCATATTATCAAATATGATTAAGTCAGGTATGAGTTTCATAAGTGCTATGAGAATAATGGTAAGTGGTTTCTCAATTTTAAGTGCGATTATAGTTATAGTTTCAGTATTATTATTAAAAGAACCTGAATTAGCTAAAAACAAAACAAATGATGCTAAGAAAATTAATTTTAAAGAAGCATTTGCATATTTAAAGAATAAAGAAATTATGCTATATTTCATAGGATTTTTCTTCTTCTTTTCAGGGTTTAATATTATTAGAAACTCTGTGTTATACTACGTTACTGTAATATTAGGTCAAAGTGAAAAAGCAGCTAGTACACCAACAACTATACTATTTGCTGTTTCAGCATTATTCTTCCCTATAACTCAAGCTTTATGTAAAAAGTTTGATTATAGAAAAATAATGTTATTTGATTTAATATTAATAATATTTGGTACAGCTGGACTTATGTTATTTGGTGTGAGTAGTAATTTAATGTTCTATACTATGTTTTCAATAGTAGGAGCAGGTGTAAGTGGGTCAGCATTTATATTCCCACCAGCAATGCTTTCTGAAATATCTACAAGACTTTATGAAAGAGATAATGTAAGTGTTGAAGGAATGATGTTTGGAATACAAGGATTATTCTTAAAACTTGCACTATTAGTTCAAATAGTTACTACAACTTTAGTTTTACCTTTAGGTGGAACTACAGGAGGAGCTACTAGATTTGGAGTTATGAGTACTCTTGCTATAGCAATAGTATTCTTATTAATATCATTTATTAGTTATTTATTAAAGAAAAGTGAAATATAATTGGAGGACTAAAATGGAAAAACAAGAATTAAGAGAGATTTCAACAAGTATTAGAAGAAGTATAGTGGAAATGATTTACCACGCGAAATCAGGGCATCCTGGAGGATCGCTATCAATTGCAGATATTTTAACTGTTCTATATTTTGAAGAAATGAATATAGATCCTAAAAATCCATTAATGCCTAACAGAGATAGATTAGTATTAAGTAAAGGACATGCTGTTCCAGCACTTTATGCAACACTAATGGAAAAAGGATATATAGATAAAAGTCTAATAACTGAATTAAGAAAATTCGGTTCACCATTACAAGGACATCCAGATTTAAAAAAATTACCAGGAATTGATATGTCAACTGGATCATTAGGACAAGGATTATCGGCAGCACAAGGTATGGCTCTTTCTGCTAAAATCTTCGGAGAAGATTATAGAGTATATACAATATTAGGAGATGGAGAAATGCAAGAAGGACAAATTTGGGAAGCATTTATGTCTGCAGCACACTTCAAACTTGATAATTTAGTTGCATTCTTAGATTCAAATGACTTACAAATAGATGGAAATGTATCAAAAGTTATGCCTATTACACCTATTGCAGATAAATATAGAGCATTTAATTGGCATGTAATAGAAATAAATGGACACTGCTTTGATGAAATTAGAGCAGCTTTAAAAGAAGCAAGAGAAACTAAAGGAAAACCAACAGTTATTATAGCGAAAACTTCAAAAGGTAAAGGAGTTTCATTCATGGAAGATAATGCTGGTTGGCATGGTAAAGCACCAAATCTTGAAGAATTAAATAAAGCTTTAGAAGAATTAAAGTAGGAGGAAAGAAATGAAAGCGACAAGACAAGCATACGGAGAAGCATTAGTTAAATTAGGTAAAGTAAATAAAGATGTAGTAGTTTTAGAAGCTGATTTATCAAAATCTACTATGACAACATTTTTTGATCAAGAATTCCCTGATAGACATATTAACTTAGGGATAGCAGAAGCAAATATGATAGGAACTGCAGCAGGTATAGCTACTACAGGTAAAATACCTTTTGCATCAACATTTGCAATATTTGCAGCAGGAAGAGCTTATGATCAAATAAGAAACTCAGTTGCATATCCTAAATTAAATGTTAAGATATGTCCTACTCATGCAGGAATCTCTTTAGGAGAAGATGGAGGATCTCATCAATCAGTTGAAGATATAGCTTTAATGAGAGTAATACCTGGTATGGTAGTTTTACAACCAGCAGATGCTACTGAAACTGAAAAAATGATATTTGCAGCAGCAGAATATCAAGGACCTGTATATGTTAGACTTGGAAGATTACCAGTAGCAGATATATATACAGATGAATATGAATTCAAAATTGGTAAAGCAACTACTTTAACTGAAGGAACAGATGTAGCTATTATAGCTACAGGGCTTTTAGTTAATGAAGCTTTAAAAGCAGAAAAAATATTAAAAGAAAAAGGAATTAATGTAAGAGTAATCAATATGTCTACTATTAAACCTTTAGATGAGGAAACTGTTTTAAAAGCAGCCAAAGAATGTAAATTCATCATAACTTCAGAAGAACATTCAATTATAGGAGGACTTGGAGGAGCAGTATGTGAATACTTATCTGAAAATCATCCTGTAAAAGTTATTAAACATGGTATTAATGATATGTTTGGACAAAGTGCAGATGGAAATTTAATGTTAGACAAATATGGTTTAAGAGCTGAAAGATTAGTTGAATTAGTTCTTGAAAATATTTAAGGAGGAAAAAATGATAGGTAAATTATTCGGAGGGGTTAAAGAGAATATTAAAGCTGAAAAAGGAGCATTCTTTTCAGCTGTTACAACATTTATATTGATTTTTACATTAATTAATATCTTTATATTCTGTACATTAAATGCTGATTCATATAGATTAAAAGAGGAACAAGCAAATCAAGTAATACTTTATTTAAATGATGTTACTGATGAAGAAAAAAATGCATTACAAACAAAAATATTAAACTTAGATGGTGTTAGTTCATTAAGATTTGTATCTAAAGATATTGCAATAAAATCTTTAGAAAAAGAATTAGGTGTAGACTTAAGTTCAGAAGTAAACCCTTTAGAGGATGCATTCTTTGTGCATTTAACTAGAGATGTTAACATAGATGACTTAAATGCTAAATTAAGTGGATTAAGCGAAGTTTCAAGTATAGATTTAAGAGCTAAAGTAGTAAATCAAACAGTAATGTTTAGTTCGGCTTTAGATTCATTTATTAAATATGCAAGTATATTCTTAATTGTATTTGCAGTAATAATAATATTTAACATAGTAGGACTTACTGTTAAAACAAGAAAAAGAGAAATATATGAAAACTTATTAGAAGGTAAATCTAAAGGATTTATCAAAACAACTTTCTTCTTAGAATCAGTACTAGCAGTATTAATTTCTGGTGGAGCAAGTTACTTTATGTATGTTAAAATTAGGGAAGCTATAGTAAACTTAATACAAAAAGCAAGAGGTGTTACAGGAGCATTAGGATTTAGTAGTCTTGAAAAAGAATCATATGTATTATTAATAGTTTTAGGTATTACTATAGTATTAGTATTCATAATTAACTATTTATTCTTAAATAGATATTACAATATTAAATACTATGAGAAAATGAGAAAAGAAGAATGTATGTGTCCAGCTCCAGAAGCTGTAGAAACAATAGAAAAAGTAGAGGAAGATTTTCAAGATCTAAGAGAGGAACAATAATATGAAGAAAAAGATTATGCTTTTTTTTGCTCTTTTATCTTTAGTAACCTTTTCTGATAATATTGATAAAAACAAAAACAGAATCAATCAAATTGATAAACAGGTAAAGGACAATACAAATAAGATTCATAATAACAATAACAAAATTAATAATGCTAAAAAAGATGAGGCAGCTTTAAAGAAAGAAATACAAAGCTTAGATCATTTAATTTCAACATTACAAAAAGAATACAATGTTATTGAAGGAGAATATGTAGCTTTACTAAAAGAAATAGGTAAAAGTGAAAAAGAAATAAGTTTAAGTATAAAGAAAATAGAAGAAAGTAGTAGAAAAATTACTGAAGAGAAAACAGATTATTCAAACAAGATAAAAACTTGGAATAAAGTATTTAATGTAAAAGTTTTTCAAAAAACTTCATTTTCTGCTGAATCAGCTAAGAAAACTAACGATTTAAGAAAAATTTTAGAGCAAGATGAAAATAATATTAAAAAGATAGAAAGATTCAAACAAGAAGAAGAAGTTCATAAGAAAAATGAAGAAATATTAAGAAATAAAACACAACAAGAAGCTAAAAAAGTTGAGAAGAAAAAACTAGAACTTGAAGATAAGAGAGCTGAATTAAGAAGAGCTAAAGTAAATAAAGATAAAACTGTTAAAAACTTACAATATCTTCAAAGTAACTTAACTAAAGAAAACAAAAAAATTGAAAGAACAAATTCTAATTTAATTGCTGAGAAGAAAAAATTAGAACAACAAATTAATGCAATTATCGCAGCTGCAAGAAAAAGAGAAGCTGAAGAAAGAAGAAAAGCTGAAGAAGCTAGAAAGAAAGCTGCTGAAGTTGCTAAGAAAAATCAAGGTAGTGGTGAAAATACTACTGCTAAATCTGAACCAGTTAAGGAAGTTGTTGTTCCTAAAGGTACAGGTAAATTCATTATGCCTATTAACGGAAGTATAGTAGTAGGATATGGACAAGAAAAAACTAAAGGTATCACAAGTAAAGGTATAGAAATACGTGGAAGCTTAGGACAAGCAGTTAAAGCATCAGATAGTGGAGTAGTTCTATATTCTGGATCACTTAAAGGATTAGGTGCGGTTATTATGATAGATCATGGAGATTTCATAACTGTATATGGAAACCTTTCATCAGTTAGAGTAGCAAGTGGTGCCAAAGTAAATAAAGGGCAAACTATAGGAACTTTAGGAAGAGATAGTATAACAAAAGAGCCTAATTTATACTTTGAAGTAAGAAAAGGTGTAAATTATGTTAACCCAGTAAATTATTTATAATGAAGGAGAAGCAAAATGAATTATATGGATAAATATAATGAGTGGTTAAGTAACAAAAATTTAGATGCAGATTTAAGAAGACAATTAGAAGAAATTGCAAATGATGAAAAAGAAATAGAAGATAGATTCTATCAAGAATTAGAATTTGGTACAGCAGGATTAAGAGGTAAATTAGGTGCTGGTACAAATAGAATGAACGAATATGTTATAGCTCGTGCAACTCAAGCTTTAGCTAATGTTATTAAAAAAGAAGGACAAGAAGCTATGGATAGAGGAGTAGCATTTGCTCACGACTGTAGAATATTCTCGCCTGAATTTGCTTTAAAAGCAGCATTAGTTATGGCAAGTAATGGTATTAGAGCTTACTTATTTGATAGTTTAAGACCTACACCAGAATTATCATATACAATTAGATATTATAAAACTATTTCTGGAGTAAACATTACAGCGAGTCATAATCCTAAAAACTATAATGGATATAAAGTATATTGGGAGGAAGGTTCTCAAATAAAATCTGTAATATCTGATGCAGTATTTGAAGAAATATCAAAATTAGATGTATTTGGAGAATATGTAACTTTAACTAAAGAAGAAGCAATAGAAAAAGGTTTACTTGTAATGATAGGTGAAGAAGTAGATGAAGCTTTCTATAAAGAAGTTATGAATACATCTTTAAGATCTAATGATGAATTAGATATGAATATTAAATTAGTATATACACCACTTAATGGGGCAGGAAATATACCTGTAAGAACAGTTCTAGCAAGAAAAGGTTATGAAAATGTTTATGTAGTAAAAGAACAAGAAATGCCTGATGGAACTTTCCCTACATTAGTTTATCCAAATCCAGAAGATTTAGCTGCATTTGAATATTCTGAAAAATTAGCTTTTGAAAAAGATGCAGATATATTAATAGCTACAGATCCAGATTGTGATAGATTAGCTGTAGAAGTTATGCATAATGGTAAAATAGTTGCATTAAATGGAAACCAAACAGGAGTACTTTTAATTAACTATATAGTATCAACTATGAAAGAAAAAAATATATTCCCTAAAAACCCTGTAATAGTTAAATCTATAGTTACAGGAGAAATGGGTACAGCAGTTGCGAATAAATATGGTATAGAAATGATTAGCGTATTAACAGGATTTAAAAATATCTGTGCTATAGCTAATATGTATGAAACAAGTAAAGAGAAAAACTATATCTTCGGTTATGAAGAAAGTATAGGATATAATATAGGGACTTTCTTAAGAGATAAAGATGGAGTATCTGCTTCACTTATGTTAACTGAAATGGCAGCTTACTATAAAAAATATGGAAAAACATTAATAGATGTTCTTTATGAATTATTCGAAGAATTCGGGTACTATAAAGAAAAAGGAGTATCGGTAGTACTTGAAGGTATGGAAGGTGCTCAAAGAATTAAGAGAATGATGGTTAAATTTAGAGAAATATTCCCAAGAGAAATTGGAGATGCTAAAGTTAAAGAAGTTATAGACTATAAAGCTAGAACAGTTTTAAATGTAGAAACTGGAGAAGTTACTCCTTGTGAAATAGAAGCAACTGATGCGGTTAAATTCTCTTATGATGATGGAAGTTGGTATACTTTAAGACCATCAGGAACTGAACCAAAAATAAAACTATATGTATATGTAAAAGATGCTGTTGAAGAAAAATCAGTAGAAAAATTAGCTAGATTTGAAAAAGATGTATTAGAAATTTTATATAGTATAGACTAAGAATGTGATTAAAGCGGATAATATAAAAAAAATAGAAGAAAATTATGATACAATTCAATATAAGTCTAAAAGTTTCAAAAAATATCAAGCACAATATATTAAAACTATGATGAAGTTTTTTGGTTTTGATACAGAGGAAGTTAATAAATCGAGAATATTAGAAATAGGATGCTCTTTCGGCGGGAATATTATTCCTGCCGAAATTGCTTATCCGGATGCAGAAATAGTGGGTATAGATTTATCTAAAGTACAAATAGATGGTGGAAATGAAATTATTAATACTATAGGACTTGATAATATTAAACTTTATCATAAAAATATTTTAGACTATAAAGGAGAATATGGTAAATTTGACGATATAATATGTCATGGAGTATTTTCTTGGGTTCCAGATGAAGTTAAAGAAGCTATTTTAAGAGTAATGAAAGATGGACTTAAAGAAAATGGGGTAGGTCTTATTTTATATAATACTTATCCAGGATGGAAAAGACTTGATATTGCAAGAGATTTAATGATATTTAGTGTTGATAATCTTGTAGATAGGAATTTAGAAGTTAGTGAAGAAAATAAGGTTGAAATGAGTAAAGATACTCTAAAATTTTATCTTGAAAATTCATTGATTGATAATGATACTAAAAATGTTTTAGGTATAATTATGGAGAAAGATCCACATTATGTATATCATGAATATTTTGAAAAATTTAATGATCCCATATATTTTTATCAATTTGTTAAGAAGATTGAGAAATATGATTTAACTCATGTAATTGATGCTAGTTTTAATAATTATTATCCTACTTTTTCTAGTGACATTAAATTAGCTGTGGAAAATGAATGTGGAGAAAATAGAATTGCTAAAGAACAGTATTATGACTTTTTAAGAAATACTCAATTTAGAACCAGTTTAATTACACATAAAGAAAATATTGATAAAATGTCATTTACATCTAATATTTCTTTTGATAAATTAGATGACATTTATGTTAGAGGATATTATGAAATATTAGAAGATAAAGTTATATATAACGAGAAGGAAATGCCTAAAATTAATAGAGAATTTTATCAATATCTTACAGATATTTATCCGAAGAATGTTAAAATAAAGGACTTAGTTGAAAGATTTGGTAAAGAAATTTACCAGTCTATATTTAATTTAATATATATAGATTGCATAGACTTTGATACATTAAAAAGAGGGCATGATATTTTTGATAGAATAGGGCGTATAAATTTAGAATATATTAAATACAATCTAAGGAAAGATAGTAAAATCAAGTTTTCTAATTATAAAGGGGAAATACTTAGTATGCCGGAATATTTTTATGTCTTAGAAGATGTTTTACATTTGAGTATTGAAGATATGGAAAAAGAAGTAATTCTAAAATTAGAAAATGGTGAAATTGTTTCACAATCAAATAAAAAATTTGAAGAAATTGCTGAAAATATAGGGAAATATATATTTAAAATGATAAATACTTATGAATTATTTAGATAAAAAAATGCCATTAAACTTTTAGTTTAGTGGCATTTTATATTTATTTAATATTTGATGATCCTGTAAATGAAGATCCTAAGAATGATGAAGAACCATTAAATGAAGATCCTTCTAATAGATGAGCTTCATTTTCTTTTCTAACTAATGATTGAATTTCTTCATCGGATAATAATTCTCTATCAAGAACTTCTTGTTGGTATCCTAAGTATGAAGCAACATTATTTTTATCTATGTTTCTAAAATTAATGATTTGGTATCCATTAACATTAGTTACTTCAGAAATACCCCATTTAACATCAAAGTTTTCTGAAGGTACAGGATTTGGAACGTTAGCTTCAGTTGAATGTGCAACTTCTATAAAGTTATCAAATTCATCTAAGTATCCTAAGAATACTATATATTCTTGATTTGAATCAATGTTGTTAATATACATGCTTCCATTTCTGCTGTAAGTTTGTATTCTAATTTTTTCATTTCCATCTACATCTTTTAATATGATGATAGGGTTTTCATTTGTAAGTTTTGTAGTTTGAGATAAATTGTAATAATAATCTTCTCTAATTTCCCAATAAGTAAATAAAGTATCAGTATTTTTTGGGATTAATACTATTTCGTTTTTGTGATATTGTTCAGGTAGAGGTCTTTTATTAAAGAATTTTGCTTCTTCTTGTTCAAATAATAAGTATTTAGACATTTCTACTTTCATTTTATCTTCATCATGATTGTTTTCAGTAAAGTTATACCCTCTATTTAAATATTTAGGTTTTCTTCTATATATTTGTTTTAATGAACTTTGATTAGGGAAGTTTCTATAACTTCCTGTTTTAGCTCTTTTTATTTTTAAGATTTCCTTTAAAGTTAAGTCAGAGTTTTCTAGATCTATCATTTCAACTTCTTCAAGCTCATCTAGTTCTTTAATTGCATCTAATTCGTCTAATTCTTCTAAAACTTCTTTTGTTTCCATCACTTGTTCCTCATTCATTTGTTTTTTTGATTTTTGTTGCTCTTTTTCATTTTTTCTTTTCTTAGCTTCTTTATTTGCTACTACTAATAATAGAATTAATATTAATAATGAGATTGCTTTCATCTAGAATCCTCCTTGTTTTTTTCTTTTTGTATCTATTGCATCTATAAACATATTTTCTTCTCTTAAATTCTTATGATAACATGCAGATGCTATCATTGCAGCATTATCAGTACAATACTCAAATTTAGGGAATAATATATCTACATCTTTGAAGTGTTCAGAATTTGTAATAGCTTCACGTATTGCCTTATTTGCAGAAACTCCTCCAACCACTGAAATTGTTTTAATATTTTTTTCTACACTCGCTTTAGAAAGTTTAGAAATTAATACTTCAATTACTTTATCTTGGAAAGTTCTAGCAAGATCTTCTTTATTAAAATCTTCACCCTTCATATTCATTTTATTAACATAATTTGTAATAAATGTTTTTATACCACTAAAACTAAAATCATATCCTGCAACCTGTGGTGTAGGTATCTCAAAACTATTATGACCCATAATTGCCATTTTTTCAAGTAGGGGCCCACCAGGATATTCAAGTCCTAATATTCTTGCAACCTTATCATATGCTTCACCTATGGCATCATCTAAAGTTTCACCAAGTAAAGTTAAATCTTTGTTTTCATCAATTAGATAAAGTGATGTATGTCCTCCTGATGCAACTAATGTTAGCATAGGTAATTTAGGATCATGGTCTATAAAAGTTGAAAATATATGCCCGTCTATATGATTTACTGGAATTAGAGGTATATTGTTTGAAAGACTTAAGCCTTTTGCAAACATTAGACCTACAAGTAATGATCCAATTAATCCAGGAGTATTTGTTACAGCTATATATGAAATATCATTAATAGAACAATTAGCTTCTTTTAATGCCTTATCATAAACTGTTAATATATTTTCTATATGATGTCTTGAAGCAATTTCAGGAACTACTCCACCATATTCTTTATGTATATCTATTTGACTTGCAATAACATTACTTAATACTTTTTTACCATCTTCAAGTATAGCAACTGATGTTTCATCACAAGAACTTTCAATAGCTAAAATTAACATATTGTATACCTCTTTTCTAATTTTATTTTAACAAATTTGTATAAACTTGTAAAGGGGAATATATTATGTTAAAATGGTAATAATTAAAAGTTTTGGAGGTAGAAATGAAAGCGTATTTTGTAAGACATGGAAAGACAGAATGGAACCTTGCTGAAAAGATACAAGGGTGGGCAGATTCACCATTACTACCTGACGATAAATCGCCTGAAAAAGCAGCTGAAAAATTAAGAGGCATAGAGTTTGATTACATATGTAGTAGTGATTTAGGAAGAGCAGTAGAAACTAAAAGAAGAATATTAGAAATTTTAGGTTTAAAAAATGATGGAAATGAACATCCTGAATTTAGAGAAGTTGGCTTTGGAGTACTTGAAGGAGCACCTATAGAATTACTTAAGACTGAATATGCGGATTTATGGAGGAAATATAAGACATATGTCCAAGATTTTACTCCTTCAGATCATTTTGAGGGGTTTGAAAGCGTTATAGATGTAAGAGCAAGGGCATTGAAAAAACTTTACGAACTTAAAGAAATATATGGAGAAAATGCAAAAATATTAGTTGTTGCACACGGTTCTATTATGTCTATACTAGAAAATGATGGTAAAGAATTAGCTGAACCTGCTGTAATTATCGAAAATGGAGGAGTTTTAGAATTAGAAATATAGTATCTAATGAAATTCTAAGATTTAACATTGAATAAATCAAAGGATGCTGCTGTATAATGGATTCATACCAAGAGAAAAAGCGAAGAACTTTTTCTTCATAACTCCTTTTTAAGGCCGTTTAACCGACGGCTTTTTTCTTTATATACAGAAATACCTAAATTAAAATAGTAAGTGTTCAAAAGTTTAATTAAGCTAGATTTAATAGACACTCATAAACTTGATTAGATGTTAAAGCATTGAAAATTTTTCTTGGATAATTATTCATGAATGTTTCAATGTGTTTAACATCTTTTTTTCTTAAATAATTCATAGATACACCTTTAGGTATAAATCTTCTAACCATTTTATTATTATTTTCATTACATCCTCTCTCATTAGAACAATAAGAATGAGCAAAATACCAATCAATACCTGAATCAGTAATTTCTTTAATATTTGCAAATTCACTTCCATTATCAGAAGTAATTGATTTTATTATATATTTCTTACTCTTAATAATTTTTTTAACTTCCTTAACAACATTATCATTAGTTTTAGAAGATAATAAACAAACTATTCTAAGTCCAATAACACTATCTATTTCCCAATGACCTAGCTCTTCTCTATTGTTAATATGATAAGGAGAATGTTTTTCTTTTAATAATTTTGCAATATCTTTAGCTAATTTAACGTTATTATCAATTTTACGAGGTAATTCTTTCTTTGTGATACTTTCCTTGAGAGTAGATTAAAATCGAATCATTAAGGTAATCAAGTTGTTCTATAGTTCTTCTCTTAATTTCTCTTTTTATTGTTTTTGTATATTTAGCTAAGATATCAGCTATATTTTTTATGCCCTTTAGTGGGATTAGAAACATATTTAGTTAAATCCTTTATTTTAGCTTGTTTTAGTAGATGTGATATTATTACTCTATCTGCATAATTCAAATGTTTATATTTATTTCTAAATTTATGTTATTATTAGTCATGGGTATACAGTTCCTTTCAATGAATTTAGTCGTTTATGATTGTACTGTATATCCACTTTTTTTCAACTCATATTTTGGACACTTACTATTTTAATTTAGGAATATATAAAATGTAAACATTTTCCCTTTAAAAAATGCGGTATATATGTTAAAATTAAAGTAATGTATTTAGGAGGGAAATATATGTCTAAGGATAATAAATCAAAAAAGAATATAAATAAAAATATTAGTAATAATAATCCTAATGTATGGATAAATGCGAGTGTATTAACAATTGCAGTTTTCTTACTGGGATTAACATTAATGGAAAGGTTCATATCTAATGATAGCTTTATAGAAACTTTTCTAAGTTTAATAGTAACAAATTTAAAAATGGTATTTGGAAGTACATTAATAGTATTCTTACTATTAGTTATACTTTTTAACTTTTTTGCTATTAAGAATAGAAGAAAAATAAGCTCTATGCCATTAATTAGAAAAATAATGTGGGTACTTGCTTTCTTATTCTTTGCTATGACTTTAACAGTGTTTAGCTTAGGAGAAATTACAGGAACTACTATGCTTGATGCAGGACAAGAAATACTTGCTAATGCTTTTATGCACAAAGGTGGAGGTATAATAGGGGCAGTAATGGCTATACCTTTTTTTGCGGTAGTTAATCAAATTTGGTTCTTTTTTCTAACTTTAGGAATGTTTATACTTACAACATTCTTTGCTATGGGTAAGACTATTAGATTAATATATCTAAGTATAACTAATACTTTAGAATATTATTCATCAGAGGAATATTTAAATAAGAAAAAAATAATAGAAGCAAAAAAAACTTATGAGAAAAGATTGCAGGAAACAGAAGAAAAACAATATGAAGATGATTTTGTAAACTATTTTATTAATAAGACAAATAAAAAGCTTGATGATGAAATATTTAAAAAATTAGATGAAGATAAATCTGAGGGAAATAAAGAAGTAGAATATTATAGTGAAAAAGAATTGACAGCTAAACAAAAAGAGTGGAATAGATACTATGATAGAATGCTTGAAATTAGAAAATATGAATTAGAAAAAGCAAAAAAACAACAAGAAATGAATGCTTTAGAAAAAATGGCTAAGGATAATGAAGAAATCTTAAGTAAAAAGAAAGAAGAATATATACCTGAAATTAAAGAGGAATTTATTCCTGAGTCTGAATATATAGAGCCAAGTGTTGAAATAGAAGAAGAAATATTTTTTGAAGATGAAAATGTTGAAGAAATATATGAAGAAGAAGAGGAAGAATATATACCTGAATCAAAATATGTTCCAGAACCTCCACAGGCTATAGATAGAGAAGAATTAAAAGTTGCTTTATCTGAAGTATTTAAAGATAAAAGTATGGATCCTGAAAAAATAGCTGAAATGAAAAGAGAAATAGAAAACAATATAGAAAATCTTGAAGAAGTTTTAAGAAACTTTGGGGTAGATGCTAAGGTTGTTGACTATGGAACAGGTCCAACTATAACTAGATATGAAATAAAAATACCTAAAAATGTTAGAGTTAAGAAAGTAACAGAACTTGAAGATGATATAGCTATGTATCTAAAAGCTGAAAGAATAAGAATAGAAGCACCTATTCCAGGTAAAGATGCTATAGGTATTGAAACACCTAACAAGATAAAAGAACCTGTATATTTCTCTAATCTAGTTAAGTCAAGAGAATTAGATCAAGGAATATTACCAGTAGTATTAGGTAAAGATATAGTAGGGAATAATAAGATAATAGATATAGCTAAATTACCACATCTATTAATAGCAGGAACTACAGGAAGTGGAAAATCAGTATGTATTAATACTATAATCTCATCATTAATTAGTAAGAAGAGTGATGATGAAGTTAAATTTATAATGGTTGACCCTAAGATGGTAGAACTTATGCCATATAATGGTATAGCTCATTTATTAACTCCTGTTATTATAGATCCTAATATGGCTGCAATTGCACTTAAATGGGCAGTTAATGAAATGGAAGAAAGGTATAAGAAACTTGCGAGTTTAGGATTAAGAAATATAGAAGCATATAATAAAAAATATTATAGAGAAAAATTACCATATATCGTAATAATTATAGATGAGTTGGCTGACTTAATGATGGTTGCTTCAAATAATGTTGAACAATCTATAGCAAGAATTGCTCAAAAAGCAAGAGCTATAGGTATACATTTAATTGTTGCCACACAAAGACCATCAGTTGATGTTGTAACTGGTATGATAAAAGCAAACCTTCCAAGTAGAATTTCATTTGCATTAAGATCTAATACAGATTCTAGAACTATCTTAGATCAAGTTGGTGCAGAAAAATTATTAGGTATGGGAGATATGTTATTCTTAGATAATGGTAAAGCTAAACTTGAAAGAATACAAGGAGCATATATATCAGATGATGAAATTAATAAGTTAACAGATATTATTAAGAGTAAGAAAGCTGCTGTATATAATGATGAAATATTAGTTGAAGAAGAACAAACTAATAGCAATAGAGATCCACTTTATGAAAAAGCAGTAGAAATAGCTAAGAGACCTAATATAGATAGATTATCTATTTCATTACTGCAAAGAGAATTAAGTACAGGATTTAATAGGGCATCAAAACTTTGTGAAGAATTAAGAAACAATGGTGTAATTGATGAACAAAATAGATATATAAATTCAGAGTTAGATTAGAGAGAGGGAAATAATGTTTAAGAATTTAATGAAAGCATTTAAGAAAAATTTTAGTTTAAGTAAAAATACTAAAGATATAGGAATAGATTTAGGAACAGCTAATACTGTACTATATGTAAAAGGGGAAAATATAGTAATTAATGAACCGACATATGTAGCAGTAAATACAAAGATGGATGACAATATAGAATTTATTGGTAAAAAAGCGAAAGAAATAATGGGAAGAACTCCTGGATATATGGAAGTAAAAAGACCTTTAAAAAATGGGGTTATATCTGATTATGAAATTACTGAAAAAATGTTATCTATCTTCTTAAGTAAAATCAAAAAAGGTGAATTATACAATGATAGAGTAATAATTTGTGTTCCAAGTGGAGTAACACAAGTTGAAAGACGTGCAGTAGTTGATGCGGTTAAAGATGCTGGAGCTAAAGAAGTGTACTTAATAGAAGAACCTATTGCAGCAGCTGTCGGAGCTGGAATAGATATGTTTGAGCCTAAAGGACATTTAATAGTTGATATAGGTGGAGGAACTACAGAAATAGCATTTATAGTTTCTGGAGGAGCAGCAAAAACACATTCAATTAAAACAGCTGGAGATCAATTAAATACAGATATTATTGACTATATCAGAGATAATTTTAACTTAAATATAGGGGAAAAAACAGCAGAAGATTTAAAAATCGCTGCAACTAACTCTGATGATTTAGAAGCTCTATATCAAATTAAAGGTGCAGAATCTGTAACAGGAATACCAAAAGAAATTAGAATTTCTGTAAGAGAAGTTAACGATGCAATTAACAAGAGTGTAGATCATATAATCTATGAAATTGATAAAGTAATAGAAGAAATTACTCCAGAAATAGCAGCAGATATATATGAAACTGGTATATATTTATCTGGTGGAGGAGCAAGCATCAAAATATTAAAAGATAAGATAGAAGAAAAATTCAAATTAAAAGTTACAGTATGTAATGAACCTATATATGCTGTAATAAATGGAATTGCAAACATATTCCAAGAATTTAGTAAATACAAAAATATATTAATTCCAACTACAAATGAATATTAAGGGGAAGTATGAAATCAGATTTAGAAGCAATCTTATTTATCTCTAAAGAAAGTATAAGTCTTTCAGAATTATCATCTTTTTTTAAGGTAAATGAAGATGAAATGACAAAAGTAATAGAAGAATTAGTTGATGAATATAAGGATAGAGGGATAAATGTATGTTTTGAAAATGAGGAAGTATTTTTAAGAACTAATGCCTTAAAAGGTGAAATAATTAAAAACTTTTTCACTCCAGAACTAAAATTAAGGAAGTTATCTAAATCTTCTTTTGAAGTATTAGCAATAATAGCGTATAAAGGACCTATTACTAAATCAGAGATTGAAGAGATTAGGAGTTCTGGTGCAGATCATATTATTCCTATACTACTAGATAAAAAATTAATATATATTAGTGGTAAGAAAAAAGCTTTAGGTAACCCTAATTTATATGAAGTTACTGAAGATTTTTATGCATATTTAGGTATAAAAAATAAAGAAGAATTACTTGAATTTGATAAAAGTAATTGGTTGGTAAAGAGAAAGGATGAAGATGAGAATAAATAAGTATATAGCTGAATCTGGATTTTGTTCTAGAAGAAAAGCTGATGAATTAATAGTTGATGGTAGAGTAACTATCAATAAAAATATTGCTGTAATAGGTAGTGAAGTTGAAGACGGAGATATAGTTAGAATAGATGGTGAAAAAGTAACTGTTAAAAAAGAATATGAATACTATATCTTAAATAAACCAAAAAGAGTTTTATGTTCTAATGAAGATAGACAAGGTAGAGCTCTTGCTGTAGATATAATTAAATCTAAAAAAAGATTATTTACTTACGGAAGACTTGACTATATGACAGAGGGTCTAATAATAATAAGTAATGATGGAGATATTTACAATAATGTAATGCATCCTAAGAAAAAATTATACAAAAGCTATGTAGCTAAAATAGATAATGATATAACAGATGATCATATAGAAGCGTTAAAACATGGAGTAGTTATTGATGGTCAAAGAACACTTCCTGCAAAAGTTAAGGCTATAACAAAAAGAGAAATAAGAGTAGCGATACATGAAGGAAGAAACAGACAAATAAGAAAAATGTTTGAAACTTTAGGATATACAGTTAAATCGTTAAGAAGAGTAAAAGTGGGAGAACTTTCACTTAAAGGTTTAGAGCCAGGTCAATATAGAAAAATGACAGATGAAGAAATTAAATATATTAAAAGTTTATAAGAAGGCATAGCCTTCTTTTTGTTTGGAGGAATGATGATAAAATTAAGTCTTAAAGATGAAGAGTGGGAATATACTTACATAGATCATGATAGAGTTATAGTTAGAGCAATAGTATTTGATGATGAATTAAATTTACACTTTGTAAAAGTTTCGAGAGATGATGAATTTGGTAATCTTTCTTTTATAGAAACTGCAGGAGGTGGAGTTGAAGTTGGTGAAAATTTAGAAGAAGCAATTATTAGAGAATTAAAAGAAGAATTAGGAGTAGAAGTTGAAATTGTAACTAAAATCGGAGTAGTTCATGATTACTATAACTTGATTCATAGGCGCAATATAAATAACTATTATTTATGTAAGATAAGAAGCATTGGTGAAAAAAATATGACAGAATCAGAAATGAATGATTTTAATATGGATGGAATAATTCTTAAATATGACGAAGCTATAATTGAATATGAAAAGATGAAAGATGAAAAATTAGGTAGACTAATTGCGAATAGAGAATTGCCTGTTCTTAGAGAAGTGAAGAAAATGTTAGATATGTAGAGAGTTTGTAATGCATTAAATAAATACATGTATTACAGATTTTTTAATTATATGAAAAATTTTCTTGACAAAAAATTTTTTTTAATATATAATTCAGTTAGCAATCAATGATAGAGAGTGCTAACAATAAATTTGAAGGAGATGAATAGATATGAGAAATTTTACAAGAAAGGCTATGGAAGCAATAGAAAATGCAGTAAAATTTGCAATGAATTTTAAAAGTTCTAATGTAAAATTAGAACACTTGATGTTAGAGTTAGTTTCTAACGATGATACAACAATATCAGTATTAAATAAAGTAGGTGTAGATAGAAATGAATTACAACAAAACTTGTATTCAAAACTAAATTCTATGCCTAAAATGAGTGGGGGAGATGTAAGTTATTCACAAGAATTTGCATCTATGTTAAATGATGCATCTAATATGGCAAGTAATGGAGGACATGAATATATTTCTGTAGTCTTCCTATTAAAATCTATGTTAAAAATCAATGATTTTGGATTAGATGTAAAGAAAGTTAATGAAATACTTGATACTATGATGGAAGGTAGAAAAGTTAGTAGTGATGGATTTGAAGAAAGTTTAGAATCTTTAGAAAAATATGGTAGGGATTTAGTTAAACTTGCATCAATGGGTAAACTTGATCCGGTAATAGGTAGAGATAATGAAATAAGAAGACTTATACAAATATTATCAAGAAGAAATAAGAATAACCCTATGATAATAGGAGAACCAGGAGTAGGTAAAACGGCCCTAGTTGAAGGTTTAGCACAAAGAATATTTAGTGGAGATGTACCTGATAATTTAAAAGATAAAACAGTATTTTCTTTAGATATGGGTGCTTTAATTGCAGGGGCTAAATATCAAGGAGAATTTGAAGAAAGATTAAAAGGTGTAGTTGATACTTTAGAGAAAAATGAAGGTAAGATTATACTTTTTATAGATGAAATACATAATATTGTAGGTGCAGGTGGAAATAATGGGGCGATGAATGCTTCTAATTTATTAAAACCTATGCTTGCAAGAGGGGAAATAGAAGTAATAGGTGCTACAACGCTTGCGGAATATAGAAAGTATATAGAAAAAGATGCGGCACTTGAAAGAAGATTCCAACCTATACAAGTTTTTGAACCTAGTGTAGATGACGCTATCTCTATACTAAGGGGTCTTAAAGAAAAATTTGAACAATATCATGGTATAAGAATATCTGATAATGCTATAGTTGCAGCAGCTACTATGTCAGATAGATATATTCAAGATAGATTTTTACCAGATAAAGCTATAGATTTAATAGATGAGGCTTGTGCTAAGGTGAAGACAGAAATAAACTCTGTTCCAGTTGAACTTGATGAAATAAATAGAAAATATGCACAGCTTGAAATAGAAAGAGAAGCTTTAAAGAAAGAGGAAGATGAAGTATCTCAAAAAAGACTTGCTGATATAGTAAAAGAAATAGAAGAGTTAGGTGAAGAAAAAAGAGTTTTAACTTTAAATTGGAACGCTGAAAAAGAAAATGTATTAGAACTTAAGAAGTTAAAACAGGAATTAGATGATGCTAAGGTTAAACTTGAAGAAGCTAAAAGACTAGCAGATTATGCAAAAGCAGCTGAATATGAATATGGCATCATACCTGAAGTTGAAAAAAGATTAAATGAAATTAGAGAAAAATCAGAGAAAAACTCTCTTGTTTCACAAATTATAGGTAAAGAACAAATAGCTGAAATAATTGGGAAATGGACAGGTATACCTGTAGGTAAGTTAATACAAAGTGAAAATGAAAAGATACTTTCACTTGAAGAACATATTAAAAAATCTGTGATAGGACAGGATGAAGCGATAACAGCTATATCAGATACTATACTTAGATCTCGTGCAGGACTTAAAGATGTGAATAGACCTATAGGATCATTTATGTTCTTAGGACCAACAGGTGTAGGTAAGACATATGTAACTAAAAAACTTGCGCAAAATCTATTTGATGATGAAAATGCGATAATTAGAATAGATATGAGTGAATATATGGAAAAACACTCAGTCGCTAGACTTATAGGAGCGCCTCCGGGGTATGTAGGATATGAAGAAGGTGGACAATTAACTGAAAAAGTTAGAAGAAAACCTTATTCAGTAATACTTTTAGATGAGATTGAAAAGGCGCATCCAGATGTATTTAATGTGCTATTACAAGTATTAGATGATGGAAGACTTACTGATGGTAAGGGAAGATTAGTAGATTTTAAAAACACTATTATTATCATGACATCAAATATTGGATCGCATTTCATACTTGAAGGTAAAAATGAATTAGTGATGGAAGAATTAAAAGTTAGATTCAAACCTGAATTTTTAAATAGAATAGATGAAATAATTACTTTTAACTCATTAAGAGAAGATGCAGTTAAAAATATAGTTAAGTTAGAATTAGAGAAAATGAATGAAAAACTTAAAGATAGAATGATAAATCTAATTTATGGAGAAGATGTAATTAATTATGTGTTTGAAAATGCTTATGATGAAAATTATGGAGCAAGACCTATAAAGAGATTTATACAAAAACAAATAGAAACAGATTTATCTAAATTAATATTAAAAGAAAACATTAATGGTAATGTTGATATAAGTATAATGTTAGGTGAAAATGGCTTAGAATTTAAAATATAACTTGACATTAGGGTCAAAATAAGGTATACTAGCACTATACAAGATGGAGTGCTAACAGGAGGTGAAGTCTATGAATGAAAGAGAAAAAGAAGTCTTTAGTATGATAATTAATCACTATTTAAATAGTGGAGAATCAGTAGGTTCAAGAACTCTAGAGAAGAAATATAATATAGGTGTATCATCTGCAACTATTAGAAATGTAATGTCAGATTTAGAAGAAATGGGACTGATAACTAAAACTCATACTTCATCAGGACGTATACCTACATTAGATGGATATAGAATGTATATTGAGGAGCTTCTTCAAGTAAGTGAAGTTGATGAAGAAACTAAAGAACAGATATATCTACATTATCAAAAAAGAATAAATAAGACAGATATTATCTTTAAAGAAACTGTAAAACTTCTATCTGAATTATCAGGGTCTGTAGCAGTTGCTATAGAACCTTCATCAGATGAAGAAAGTATAAAGAAAATACAATTCATTAGAATTACAGAAAAAGAAGTATTTGTAGTGGTAGTAATGAAGAATAATATTGTAAAAACATCTACCTTACTTATGAATACCTATGTTACAGAGGAGAATGTAAATAATTTAAATTCATATATATCTAATTTAATGAATACAACTCATAAGAGGTTTACTTTAAAAGATATGGAAAGATTCTTGAAAAATATAAGTACTAATGATTTCAGATTTGAAGAAAAAAGAATATTTGAAAACAATAAAGTATTTGTTGATGGAGCAGAAAACCTATTATCAAGAGAAGATATTCCTATGGAAAAGATAATAGAGAATATTAAGTTAATTAATAATGAAAATGAAATGAATGCCTTATTTAAACATCTTGCTTCTAAAGTTGAATACAATTTAGAAAGTAATATAATCTTTGGAAGTGATATAGAAATAGGTGGATTTGAAGATTCTGTATTCATATTTAAATGTTATGAATTTGGTGAAGATAAAGGGATTTTAGGATTAATAGCACAAACAAGAATAGATTATTCTAAAACAGTAGCTTTACTAGAATTAGTAATAGATATGTTAAAGAAAATGTTAAATCAAAATTATGAAAATAAATTTATAGGGTATAAAGATTAGGAGATGAAATGTCAGAAGAAATTAGAGAAGAAGAAATAAAAGAAGAAGTAAAGGAGGAAGAAGTTAAAGAAGAAAGTGATGTAATTATAGAAAAACTTAATGCAGAACTTGAAGACTATAAAAAAGCATATGCATTAAGACTTGCAGAGTTTCAAAACTTCTCAAAAAGAAAAGAAAAAGAATTACAAGAATATAAGGAATATGCTTCAAAAGATATTATCTTAAAAGTTTTAGAAAACTTAGATAATCTTGGAAGAGGAATAGAAGTATCACGTTCTACTGAAGACTATAAAGTATTAGTAGAAGGGTTAGAAATGACTATTAAAAACTTCAATGAAATGTTAAGTCATGAAGGAGTAATAGAAATAGAAGCGTTAGGGACAGAATATAATGCATATGAACAACATGCAGTTCAAGTTGTGAATGATCCTGAAAAGAATAATAATGAAGTATTGATGGTATTGCAAAAGGGTTATAAACTTAAAGGTAAGGTAATCAGACCAGCAATGGTGGTAATAAATAAGATAGAAGAAATAAAAAATAATGAAGAAGAAAATAAAAATTAGGAGGAAAAATAATGAGTAAAATTATAGGAATAGATTTAGGGACAACAAATTCATGTGTATCAGTAATGGAAGGTGGTACATTTACAATTATACCAAACTCTGAAGGAGAAAGAACTACACCTTCAGTAGTGTCAATTGAATCAAATGGAGAAATTATAGTAGGATCTACAGCTAAAAGAAAGGCTATTACAGAACCTAAACAAACAATAATTTCAATTAAAACACATATGGGATCAGATTACAAAGTAGATATTCACGGGAAAAACTATACTCCACAAGAAATATCTGCAATGATACTTAAAAAATTAAAGAAAGATGCTGAAAGCTATTTAGGAGAAACAGTTAAAGAAGCGGTTATTACAGTACCAGCTTACTTCACTGATGCTCAAAGACAAGCAACTAAAGATGCTGGAGAAATTGCAGGACTTGAAGTTAAAAGAATAATTAATGAACCAACTGCAGCAGCATTAGCATATGGTATGGATAAAGAAAAAGAAGAAAAAATCTTAGTATTCGACTTAGGAGGAGGAACATTTGACGTATCAGTATTAGAAGTTGGATCAGGATTAGTTGAAGTTAAAGCAACAGCAGGAAATAATCACTTAGGAGGAGATGATTTTGATACAGCTATAATCAATTGGCTTGCTGATGAATTCCAAAAAGAAAATGGAATTGATTTAAGAAAAGAACCTCAAGCTTATCAAAGATTAAAAGATGCAGCTGAAGATGCTAAGAAAAAATTATCATCTACATTAGAAACAACAATTTCTTTACCATTTATAGCTATGGATGCAACAGGACCTAAAAACTTAGAAAAGAAATTAACGAGAGCAGCATTTAATGAATTAACTAAACACTTAGTAGAAAAAACTAAAGAACCAGTGAAACAAGCTTTATTAGATGCAGGACTTACTGTAAGAGATATAGAACAAGTATTATTAGTTGGAGGATCAACTAGAATACCTGCAGTTCAAGAATGGGTTAAAGAATACTTCGGTAAAGAACCTAATAGATCAATCAACCCTGATGAAGTAGTTTCAGTAGGAGCTGCAATTCAAGGTGGAGTATTATCTGGAAATGTTAAAGACGTTCTATTATTAGACGTTACTCCATTATCTTTAGGAATTGAAACTATGGGTGGAGTATTCACTAAGATGATAGAAAGAAATACAACTATACCTACTAAAAAATCACAAGTATATTCAACTGCAGTAGATAATCAAACAGCAGTTACTATACATGTATTACAAGGAGAAAGAGCACAAGCTTCTCAAAACCATACTTTAGGACAATTTAACTTAGAAGGAATACCAGCAGCACCACGTGGAATTCCTCAAATCGAAGTTACATTTGATATTGACTCTAACGGTATAGTACACGTTACAGCTAAAGATTTAGGAACTGGAAAAGAAAACCAAGTAACTATTTCAGGATCATCAAATTTAAGTAAAGATGATGTAGAAAGAATGAAAAAAGAAGCTGAAGCAAATGAAGAAGCAGATAACAAATTTAGAGAATTAATAGAAGCGAGAAACATGGCTGACCACTTAATAATATCTACAGAAAAAACTATAAAAGAAAATGAAGATAAATTAGAAGGTAATGAAAAAGAAAACATTGAAAAAGCTATCGAAGAACTTAAAAAAGTTAAAGATAGTGAAAACATTGAAGAAATTAGAGCAGGAATAGATGGATTATCTAAAGCAAGTGAATCATTTGCTATGAGAATTTATCAAGCAGCACAAGCTGGAGCACAACCAGGTGCAGATAATACAAACAATGATGATGTAGTAGAAGCAGAAGAAGTAAAATAGGTCTTTGACCTATTTTATTCTTATATTTAAGGAGGCCATATGATAGTACTTAAAAAAGATTTAATGGAATTAAAAATAGAAGAGTTTGGAGCAGAAGTAAAATCATTTACTATAGCTGGAGAAGAATTTTTATGGAATAGAAAAGAGTATTGGGCTAAGACATCACCATTACTATTTCCTTTTGTTGGTGGGTTAAGAGAAGGAAAGTATGAATATAAAGGTAAAGAATACACAGTATCAACTAGACATGGTTTTGCAAGAGATAATATGTTTGAAGTTGTAGAAAAAACAGATGAGTATGTTAAGTTAGGATACTATTCAAGTGAAGAAACTTTAGAAAAATATCCATTTGAATTTGAACTGTATTTAGTATATAGATTAGTAGATAACGGATTTACTTTAGAATATATAGTTAATAACAAAAGAGAAGAAGAACTGTATTTCTCAATAGGCGCACATCCTGCATTTGTTTTAGCTGATAATTATGAAGAAGATGCATATATAGAGTTCGAAAAAGAAGAAGATGGATTAAAATATAAGTTAGATGAAAGTGGATTCTTTAGAAAAGATAGAGTAGAATATAAATTAATAGATAATAAGATAATAAATATAACAGAAGAAAACTTTTTAGAAGATGCTATTGCATTTAAAAATACAAATTCTTCAGTAGTATACATTAAATCAAGAAGTACTAATAAAGAAGTTAAAACTACATATGAAAACTTCCCTTATATAGCTTTCTGGAAAAGCGCTAATGCACCATTTGTATGTGTTGAACCATGGTTTGGAGTTACAGATATAGTTGGAGCAAGTAAAGATTTAACATTAAAAGAGGGAATACAAAAATTAGGGCCAAAAGAAGAGTTTAAGGCTAAATTAGTATTTGAATTTAAGAGAGGTAATTAATGAAAAAGGATTATTATGAATTACTTGGACTAGATAAAAGTGCAAGTGAGGCAGATATAAAAAAGGCATTTAGAAAAGCAGCGATGAAATACCATCCTGATAGAATGGCAAATGCTGATGAAAAAGAAAAGAAAGAAGCAGAAGAGAAGTTTAAAGAATTAAACGAAGCATATCAAGTACTTTCAGATCCTGAAAAGAAACAACTATATGATCAATATGGTCATGCTGCATTTGAACAAGGTGCAGGTGGCTTTGGTGGAGGTCAAGGTTTTGGTGATTTTGATTTTGGTGATATCTTTAGTAGTTTCTTTGGTGGAGGAGGTTTTGATTTTAGTGGCTTTGGTGGAGGAAGTAGTTTTAACCAAAGAAGAAAACAAGGGCAGGATCTTTTATATACTTTAGATTTAACTTTAGAAGAAATTGCAGATGGAATAGAAAAAGAAATAGAGTATACTAGAACAGGTAAATGTTCTAGTTGTAGTGGAACAGGAGCTAAAGATTCAAAAACAAAAACTTGTAATACCTGTGATGGAAAAGGATTTATTACGAAAACCCAAAGAACTATTTTAGGAATGAGTAATGTTAGAGTTGAATGTTCGACTTGTCATGGAATAGGAGAAATACCAGAACGTAAATGTGGAACTTGTCATGGAAATGGTAATAAAAAAGAACAGGTTAAAAAGAAAATTAAAATACCTGCTGGTGTAGAATCAGGACAAAGATTAGTTGTAAGAGATGGCGGAAATTATGATGGTCCAGGAAGTGATTTTGGAGATTTATATATACAAATTAGAGAAAAAAGACATGAATTATTCCAAAGAGATGGATATGATATATATTGTAGAGTGCCGATTAGCTTTTTAACAGCTACTTTAGGAGGAGAGATAGAAGTTCCGACACTTAGAGGAAAAACTAAGATTAAGATAGCTGAAGGTACACAAAATGGAACTAAGATGAGAATTAGAGATGCAGGAATTAAACATTCAGGTTATAAAGGTTCTCAGATTATAGAAATAAGTGTTGAAGTACCTAAAAATCTTAATGCTAAACAAAAAGATAAATTGAAAGAATTTTATGATACTTTAGGTGTAGAAAATGAAGAAAAAACAACTTCATTTTTTGAAAGGATTAAAGATTTCTTTACAGAATAAATTAGAAGAGGTGGTGACACCTCTTTTACATTTTATAAAAAAATATATTATTACAAAAATTTAATATGACAGAAAAAATATTTTATGTTATTCTAGTTTCGTAAACTAAAAAGGAGGATAACATTATGAAAAAATTTTTAGCATTTTTGCATTTAAGAGCATTTTTGCTGTTTCAGCACCTAAAGTAGAAATAAAAGCAAATTTAAATTTAGGTTATGGTATAGAAAAGAATGAGTCTGTAAAGGTAGAAAAGTATGAAGAAGAGAGAAATGATTATGCAAGTAATAAAATAGGTCGTTTCGTTGATGATGATTATTCAGGTGTAGTTGAAGATGAAAGTATTTCTTTGATAGATAAATTAAAAGAACTAGATAGACAAGTTACAGAATCACCTGTAAATAAAGAAAATTATGAAAATGTAGTAGATCAAAGGGTTATACCTTCAGGAGATTTTACTGTACTATTTCCTATAGAAGTAAAAGAAAAAATTAAAGTAAAATTAGGAGGAGGACTTGGTATAGGATATAGTAAAGCTATACTTACCCAACAATCTAAATTAACAAAGGATTTTCATGAAGAGATTTTAGATATTACAGTTGGATGGTTTCATAGTGGATGCGTACTAGGAGAAAATGAAAAACTTACAAATCCTGAAAAACAATGCGATCCAGAAATTGTATATATGATAAATAGAGCTTTTAAAGAAAGAATAAAGATAGCTAATTATCAATCTTTTGGATATTTTCAAGTTTATGCTACTGGAGAAGTTGGAGCAAAAGTACTAAAAGATTTAGAAGCATTTGGTGGAGTAAATCTTGGTTATAATGTAGCATTTGATAAAGCGGTAAGAATGTCTTCATATTTCCCTAAATTTGGAATTAAAGGTAACATATTTAGATAGATACAACTTTGAGGTTGGATATAGCAATGTTTCTAAATTTACTAGGAATAATCACCTTTTTGTTTATAAAACACTTTTTTTATGATATACTATTATTATGGAGGTATTATGAAAAAGATACTAAAGTTTGAGGATATTGATAAATTAGCAGATAAGATAAGTGAAAAAATATTAAAAGATGATAAATTTAAATCAATAGCTTTAATAGGTGATTTAGGAGTAGGTAAAACACATATCTCTAAAAGAATATGCAAAAATTTAGGTGTAACTGAAAATGTTAAAAGTCCTACATTTACGTATCTTTTAGAATATGATCTTGGTGATAGAACTATAGTTCATTTTGACCTATATAGATTATCAAGTATTGATGAGCTATATGAAATTGGATATGAAGACTATATAGTAGATGGAAATATCTTTTTGATAGAATGGGCAAATAATGTGCCAGATGCAATACCTGAAAACACCCTATATTTAGAGTTAGAACACAGAGATGAAAACACAAGATTTGTTTCATTATATGAAATTGTGGAAGGAGAAGTTAAATATGTCGACATTGATAATTACAACTTCAACTAAACTTGCATCACTTTCAATTTATGATAAAGATAATATGTTAGGAAATATTAATGTGAATGTTAAAAGAACACATTCAAGCTATATCATGGATCAAATTTCTTCTCTATTATCTTGGACAGGAACTAAAATAGATGATATTAAATATGTAATAGTGTCTGTAGGTCCTGGATCATTTACTGGAGTTAGAATAGCTATTTCAGTAATAAAAGGAATGTTTGTAGGTAGAGATGTTAAAATATATGAAGTTAATGAATTAGATGCTCTAGGATATCAAGGAAACATGATATATAGAGATAAAGTAATAGCTATGATAGATTCTAATAAAGAAAAAATATATTATGGAACTTATATTAATGGAGAAAGGGTAGGAGAATTATTAGTTTCTAAATTAGATGAAGTTATAGTGCTTGCTAAAAAACAAGGATATAGATTAATAGGAGATGCAGTAATAGCATATGATAAAAAAATAAAAGAAAATGGAATAAATATAGAGCTTTCTGATATGTTTTTAAGAATAAACTCTAGTATATTCTATAAAATGTTTAAAGAAAAAAAATTAAAAGAAGTAGACTTATTTAATTTAGTGCCTGATTATTTAGAAAAATCACAAGCAGAAAAGGAGAAAAATGGGAATATCTGATTTATTAATTAAACCGAAAAAAGGATTTTTTACTAAACTTAAAGAATTTTTTGTAGGGGAAGCTATAACTGATGATGTGTATGAAGAATTGGAAGAACTTTTAATACAATCTGATTTAGGAATGAAAATGACTATGGAGATAGTTGAAACTTTAGAAAAAAATGTAAGAAGTAAAGCTATTAAAAGTAAAGAATTAATGTATGATGAATTAAAATTATTACTTGCAGAAAAATTAGAATTATTTAAAGATAATAGTTTAAATATTAAAAAAGGAAGATTAAATGTAATATTAGTTATAGGAGTAAATGGTGTTGGTAAGACTACTTCTATAGGTAAGATAGCAATGAAGCTTAAAAGAGAAGGTAAATCTGTAATAATTGGTGCAGCTGATACATTTAGGGCAGCAGCTATAGAACAGGTTGAAATGTGGGGACAAAGAGCAGGTATAGAAGTTATTAAACAAAAACATGGAAGTGATCCAGCAGCAGTTGTATTTGATACATTAAATACAGCTAAAGCTAAAAATGTTGATGTTGCAATAATAGATACTGCAGGAAGACTACACAATAAAGTAGATTTAATGAAAGAATTAGAAAAAATAGATAAAATTATTAAACAAAGTGTAGAAGAATATGAATCTTTAATAGTAATAGATTCTACTACAGGACAAAATGGATTAGAACAAGCAAGAATATTTAATAGTATTTCTGATATTACAGGAATAATACTTACTAAGTTTGATGGAACAGCAAAAGGAGGAATAATCTTCTCTATAGTTTCAGAACTTAATAAGCCTGTAAAATTCCTTGGAGTAGGAGAGGGAGTAGAAGATTTAAGAGTATTTGATGCTAAAGAATTCATAAATGAAATGTTTAACTAGTAGTTTTTGTTTAAATTTTGATGGATTTATGTTAAAATAAAAAAGAAGTTGTTTAAATTAATGAGGAGATGAATAAGATGGCAGATTTAATTTCAAAAATTAAAGAAAAAGAAAAAGAGCACAAAAAAACAGTAGTTCTTCCTGAAGCTGAAGACGAAAGAGTATTAAGAGCTGCTGAACAAATTACTAAAGAAGGTTTTGCTAATATTATCTTAGTAGGTAAAGATTACCAAGTAAGAGAACATGCAGCAAAAATAGGTGTTGATTTAAATGGAGTTCAAATAATTAATCCATTATCATTTGAAAAAACACCAGAATTTATTAGACAATTTGTGCACTTAAGAGCAAAAAAAGGAATGACTGAAGAACAAGCACGTGAAATTATACAAAACGATGTAAGATTCTTTGGAGCTATGCTTGTTAGAAACTGTGTAGCGGACGGTATGGTTGCTGGCTCAAATTCACCAACAGCTAATGTATTAAGAGCTGCAATACAAGTAATTGGACCTAAAACAGGATTAAAAACAATTTCAAGTTCATTTATTATGCAAACAAAAACTAAAGAATATGGAGTGGATGGGACATTAATATTTGCAGACTGTGCAGTATTACCTAATCCAACAGCTCAACAAATAGCAGATATAGCAATATCATCTGTTGAAAAATCTAGATTAATAACAAAATTTACAGATCCTAAAGTAGCACTTTTAGCATATTCAACTAAAGGTTCTGCAGAAGGAGACCAAATCACTAAGATGAGAGAAGCATACAAAATATTAGAAGAAAGAGGAGTAGACTTCGAATTTGACGGAGAATTACAACTTGATGCTGCAATAGTTCCAAGTGTTGCTGAACAAAAAGCAAAAGATTCTAATGTTGCAGGAAAAGCTAACATATTAGTATTCCCTGACTTATGTGCAGGAAATATTGGGTATAAATTAGTACAAAGATTTGCTAAAGCAAAAGCTTTAGGACCTTTCATACAAGGACTTGCAAGACCTGTACATGATTTATCAAGAGGATGTAGTGTAGAAGATATAGTAGATGTTGTAGCAGTTACATGTGCTGAATGTGCAGTATTCTGTGAAATTTTAACATTATAATCAAGGAGGAATAAGAAAGAATGAAAGTATTAGTAATAAATAGTGGGAGTTCATCATTAAAATTTGAATTAATTAACACAGCAGATAACCACAGCTTAATTAAAGGTATATGTGAAAGAATAGGAATAGCAAATTCAATCTTTACTTTAAAAAACTTAGTTACTGGAGTTAAAATTGAAGAAAGACCAGAAGATATGCCTAACCATAAAGTAGCTATTGATTTAGTTTTAAGAGAATTAGTAGGTGAAAATGGAGTATTAAAATCTATAGATGAAGTAGATGCTATAGGGCATAGAGTAGTTCACGGAGGAGAATACTTTAATGATTCAGTTTTAGTTGATGAAGAAGTTATTAAAAAATTAGAAGATATTTCTGATTTAGCTCCATTACATAACCCAGCAAACGTTATGGGAATTAAAGTAATGAGAGAATTACTTCCTGGAAAACCTAATGTAACAGTATTTGATACAGCTTTCCACCAAACTATGGAAAAACATGTATATACTTATCCATTACCACTTGAAGACTATGAAGAATTAAAAGTTAGAAAATATGGATTCCATGGAACAAGCCACAAATATGTGTCAGGTGTTGCAGCAGAAATGTTAGGTAAAAAAGATGCAAGAATAATAGTTTGCCACTTAGGAAATGGAGCTTCTATTTCTGCAGTTAAAGATGGTAAAGTAGTAGATACTTCAATGGGATTAACACCACTTGCAGGAATAATGATGGGTACTCGTTGTGGAGATATAGATCCAGCTGCAGTATTATACATCATGGAAAAAAGAGGTTTAACTCCTAAAGAAATAGATACAAGAATGAATAAAAAATCTGGATTCTTAGGAATCTTTGGAGAAAGTTCAGACTTTAGAGATATTCAAAAAGGTGTAGAAGCAGGAAATGAAAGAGCAAAACTTGCATATGATATGTTCTGTTATAGAATAAGAAGCTATATAGGTGCTTATGCAGTAGCTATGGGTGGAGTAGATGCTATAGCATTTACTGGAGGAATTGGAGAAAATGCAGGATATGCACGTCAAGGAATCTGCCAAGGATTAGAATTCTTAGGTGTAGAATTAGATTATGAAAAAAACATGGAAAGAATTTCTGGAAATGTTGACTATTCTAAACCTGAATCAAAAGTTAAAGTATTTAAAATTGAAACAGCTGAAGAATTAATGATAGCAATGGATACACATAGATTAGCAAAATAAATAAATGGGAGCGTTAAGCTCCCATTATTATTTTCCAAATTCTTCTTTTAATTGTTCACACCAATTTTCTATTCTTTCATCACTAAGTTCTGGTTGGTTTAATTCATCTATTGCAAGACCAACAAATTTTCCATTTCTCATAGCTAGTGATGCTGTGAAATCATATCCTTCTGTATCAGTGAATCCTATAATTTTAGCATTAGCTTTTTCAGCTTTTTTATATAGTATTTCAATAGCATCTATGAATGAGTCAGCAAATGAAGCTTGATCTCCTGTTCCAAATAATGCTACATATTTATCGCTTAGATCCATATCATCTATTTCATCTACACAAACCATCCAATCATCTTGTAAATCTCCAAGTCCCCAAGTTGGTGAACCTAAAATTAATAAATCATAATCTTGGAATGTATCTATACCGTTTGATACTTCTATTACATCTACATCATCAAAATGATTAGAAATTCTATTAGCTATATCTTCAGTTGTACCAGTTGTAGTTCCAAAGTAAATTCCTGTTTTCATTTTTCCTCCTTAAAAATATTCAATTATACTTTCATCAGTATATATTACTTGGCCATTTTTAGCCTCATTTATTAACGATAACTTATTTTTTATTGGTAAATATTCTAAGAATATTTTATCATAGTCTAAACCACTTAATAGTTTTTTTTGTAATCTTAAAATATTAGGTGGTAAATCAACCTCTTTTTTTATAACATATAATTTGTTTTTTGTATAGTCTTTATCGCAAAAAATTAATGCTTTATCATATTTAAGTTTAAATATAGGCATTTCTATACTATTAAAATCAAATATACAACTATCTATTTTATCTGAGATATCAACTCTATTTTTAAATTCAAAGTAATTCTTTAAATGATGATTTTTTACAAAATACTTATTTTTAGTATAGAATACCATCTTCTTGTTATTATCAAAGAAGTATTTTATTCCTAATGTTAAAAGTAGGGGATAAAAGAATTTATCTTTAATAACAACTTTTTCATTTTCAAGATTAAATGAAATATTATTACGAGAAATAAAGATAGATTCATCTTCTTTAAAATATTTTGATAATATTTCTTTAGTAACTTCATTGTATTCTTGAGCACCTAAGATATAGTTTTTAATATTTCTAAATTGTACTTTATCTTGGTTAGAATAATTAATTAATTCATAACTTCTCTTTATTAATATATGAACTATCTTATGATTTTCTCTTTCTTCAATATTTTCTACTTTTACATCAAAATTAAATCCATAAAATTCATTTAAATTACTTAGTAGAGTAGAAATATTAGGATCTAGTTTTGATAAAGCTTTTTGGCCAGTCATAACTGAATAAGAATTGAAGTTTCTCTTAATATATATTTTTTCTAATTCTACATTAGCTAAATCAAGAGTAGTATAGAATACTGACTTCATAGGGAAGGAAGTATTGTACATAGAATGATAATATTGGAATCTATCATCTTTTAATTTAGATTGTTTCATATCCTCTATCATAATACTTGGATAGAATCTATCCTTGTATTCATTTGTTTCTAGTTTAAATACTACATCATAAAATATATGATTTTTCTTTAATTCCTTTAAATTTTCTCCACCATTAAACCAAATAGCATTTTTTACTGAAAAGCCTTTTTGATCTATATCAAATTTTAAATGTTGGTCATTTGTACCTACTGTTTTAGGATTGTGTATTATACAGTTTTCACTCATAAGTAATGGAGTAGGATTACCAAAACCAAAAGGTTTTAGTAAGTTTAAACTTTGTATAAATTCATAACTGATTTTTTGAGCAGGTATTTTCATATCTATTTTAATATTTTTAGTTAACTTAATATTTTCAAGTTGTTCTTTGGCATATTTTTCTATTTCTTTTTTAAATTCCTCAAGATTTTCAAGCTTTATAGTAAATCCAGCAGCATTAGCATGTCCACCAAATTTAACTAAGAGCTTAGAGACAGAAGATAGTGCTTTAGTTATATTAAATCCTTCTACAGATCTACAAGATGCAACTGCTATTCCTTCTTCTGGGTTTTCTTCCATAATTATGCATGGTTTATAGTAAGTCTCTAATACTTTTGAAGCGACTATCCCTATAATTCCATGATGATAATTAGGAGAATGTGATATTAATATATATTTATCACTTAAATCTTTATCCTTTAGTTCATTAAGAACATTTTCAATAATCTCATCTTGTAATTTTCTTCTATCTATATTGTTAGAAATTAAATTATCAGCAAGAACGTTTACTTCATTTTGATTGTTACTGATTAATAACTTAACACCAAGTTTTGCATCTGCCAGTCTTCCTGCAGCATTAAATATTGGAGCTATCTTAAATGATACATCGCCAGTAGTTAGCTCTTTATCTGTTAATTCTAACTTATTAAGTATAGTTTTAAGACCTAGATTACTACTATTTTTTAATCTTTCAAGACCATATTTAACTATAATTCTATTTTCTTTTATTATAGGCATAATATCAGCTATAGTTCCAAGTGAAGCAATGTCTAAATACCTATATATCTCTTCTTTCATATCTAATCTTCTAAATAGTTCATATGCAAGTAAGAATGCAACTCCAACCCCTGCAATATTAGGGAAAGAATATTCATTGTCTAATCTCTTAGGATTTATACAAGCAAGTCCTCTTGGAAGTTTTTTATCACTAGGAAGATCATGGTGATCTGTTACTATAACCTGCATACCAAGAGAATTAATGAATTCAACATCATAATATGAACTAATTCCACAATCTACTGTGATAATTAAATCAGTTTCTTTATCTTTAATCTCTTGTATTGCATCTTTGTTTAGGCCATATCCTTCATTTCTTAAAGGAATATAGTAGTCAAGATTTTTAGCTCCAATTTTTTTTAAAACTAAATACAAAAGAGATGTAGAGGTAATACCATCTACATCATAATCACCGTATATACATATATTCTTGTTTTCTTTTATAGCTTCTAAAATATATGAAGCTGCTAAACCTAAATCTTTTAACCTTAAAGGATCTTCAAGATTTTCTAGACTAGGGTTAATAAAATTAACTATATCTTTTTCATCAACTATTCCTCTATTTGCCAGTATATTTAATATGTTATTATCTATAGGCAAATCAAAATTAGTTAATTTAGATCTAGTCTCAGAGAGGATCCATTTAGTTTCCATAAATACTCCTATTTAAGAACTTGTTGTAATGATGGTAATAAGAATGGAATAAATAATACTCCATCAAATGCATCAGTTGCTTTTCCTTTGTTAAATATTAAGATAATTGAATCTTCTTCTAAGTAGAATGAGCTTACAGAATCCCAATCAGCATATGATTTTGATGCTTTTATTCCAAATGCTCTTATTCTATCATTTAAAGCAGGTCTTAATATATCTTGATATGAATCGGCGAAGATATCAGATAATTTTAATTCTTTACCAGTATTGCTATCAAATACCATACCTTTGTATGAATTTTCTACTGTTTTGTTTTCAGAATTAGTTTTTGCTGAAACTATAATAACTGACATAAATTTAGAGTTATTAGCAGTTAAAACAACATTAGCTTTAGTATTTTCATCTTTAACTAATTCTGTTACAGCTTTTTCAATTTTAGAGTTAATATTATCTGAAACTTTTTCTTCTTTAGCAGCAAATTTTAAGATACCAAATTTATCATTTACTTCTTGAGTTACGGTTAATACTGGTTCAGTTCCATAAGAATAACCATTAAATGTAAAATTAGCATTTGCAATAGTTGAAAAACCTAATGCAAGTACACTAATCATTAATAATTTTTTTATTGATTTCATGTTTACACCTCTTTGTTTAATATATATTAAAGTATATACTAAAAAGTGAAAAAAATCAACATAACTAAGACTTGTGTAAGATTTAATAAATGGTATTATAATAAGAAAAACCTCAAGATTTCTCTTGAGGTTTAGTTAACTATTTTCCACTTGATTTAATTTCTGTCCATATTTTATCGTGTAATTCTTTAGTTTCATCATCTAAAGCACCAGGTAGTTTAGATTTTTGAACTATTTCTTCAGCTGAAATTATAGGTTTAATTTCAGAATTTTCTTCTACACCTTTAATTATACTTGGGTTTCTTAATACAGCTAATACTTCCATAAAGTTTTCTGGTCTGTATAAGAATTCTAAGAATTTATAAGCATTATCTTTATGTTTTGAACTAGCAGGTATAGCCATTGAATCTATGTACATCATTGCACCTTCTGGAGCAAAGTATACGAATTTATTAGCTTCTTCTCCTTCTACTTCATAGAATACATCTGGATATCCGTGAACTATAGCGAACTCTCCACTTGCCATACCTTTTCCAGCAGCATTTGAATCGAATTTAGCTAAGTTTTCAGCCCAAGAAAGTATTTTTTCTTTAGCTTCATTTAATTGGTTGATATCTTTTGAATCAGATGGATATCCTAAGTATTGTAAAGCAAGTCCTATTACTTCACGACCATCATCAAGCATAGTCATACGACCTTTGAATGCTTCGTTTAAGAAGATGTCTGGAGTTTTAACAAAATCATTACCAACAATTTCAGTATTAACAGTTATACCTGTTGCCATGAATGAATATGGTATAGAGTAGTTTAATCCTTCATCATAAACTTTAGAAATTTCCATTAAGTTTAATTTCTCATCCATATTTTCAAAAGTTTTTCCTAATTTAGACTTGTCTAATTTTTCTAATAATCCTGATTGAATCATAACTGGTATATAGTCTGTTGAAGGTGAAACTATATCATAATTCCCTTCTCCACTTTCTATCATTAATTTAGCTATCATAGTATCATTGTTATCATAATAACTTATGTTAACTTTAATTCCAGTTTCTTTTTCAAAATCTTCAATAACTTTATCTGGAACAAAATATGTCCAAGTGTAAATGTTTAAAACATTTTCTTCCTCAGCACTGTTACCTGAACAGCTTAATAAAATAAAAAAAGTAAAAATTGCAAATAATAATTTTTTCAACTTATCTACCTCCTAAATATTTTCTGGCCATTTCTCTATCATCAAAATGGTGTTTTTCTCTTCCTATAATCTGGTAATCTTCATGTCCTTTACCAGCGATTAATAGTATATCATTTTTTTGTAGGTTTTGTATAGCAATTTTTATAGCTTTTTCTCTATCACAAATTCTAGAATATTCTACACCTTCTACCATACCCTTTTCTACATCATCTAATATTGCTTCTGGATCTTCAGTTCTAGGGTTATCTGAAGTTAAATAAACATAGTCACTATATTGACATGCAGCATTAGCCATTTTAGGTCTCTTAGTTTTATCTCTATCTCCACCAGCACCAAAAATTGTAACTAATCTATTTTTCTTCATAACAGCTAGTGTTTTTAAAATATTAATTAATCCATCAGCAGTATGAGCATAATCAACTACTACCATTACATCTTTATCATTGTCTATTATTTCAAATCTTCCAGCTATAGATTTAATATTTTCTATATCTTTCATTATTTTATCTAAATCTACCCCTAGATTATATGCTGAAAGTATTGCTCCTAAAAGATTTTGAAGATTATATGCACCCATTAATTTTGTTGTAAATACATATTCTTTATCATCTTTAGTTACTTTAACCTTCATACCTTTTAATGTGTATTCTAATACTTCACCTTTAATTGTAGCATCTTCTTTTAATGAAAAACTATCGGCAACATTTAATAATCTTCTACAATGTTCGTCATCTTTATTAACTATTAATTTAGCACTAGGTTTTAAGTGATTAACTATAGAAGCTTTTGCTTGAAAGTAATTTTCTAAAGTACCATGATAATCTAGGTGATCTTGAGTTAAATTAGTAAATATTGCGCTTTCAAATTGTAACATCTTAACTCTTCCTAAACATAATGCATGTGAACTTACTTCCATTAAGAAATATTCTACGCCAGCATTAACTGCTTCTCTCATAAGTTTAATTAAATCTAAAGATTCTGGAGTAGTATTTTTTGCTTCATATTCTTTATCTAATATTCTGTAACCTGTAGTACCTATTCTTGCTGAATTAGTAAAGATAGATTCTAATATATATGTAGTAGTAGTTTTACCATTAGTTCCTGTAATTCCAATTATTTTTAAACTATTTTGAGGATAGTTGTAGAAATTACTTGCAATAAATCCTAAATGGTCTCTTAAATCTTTAACTAAAACTACAGTAACATTAGATGGATAATCAAAATCTTCTCTTTCAGCTATTATCATTTTAGCACCATTTTCTACAGCTGATGTGATATAGTTATGTCCATCAGTTACATTACCAATTAAAGCAACAAATATATCATTTTCTTTAATTTCTCTTGAGTTATATGACATTTCATTGAAATTATCTTCTTGAACTAAATTTTTTATTGTGTATTCAACACCTTTAAAAATATCTTGAATTCTCATAATTATCTATCTCCCTAATCTTTTTTCATCAAGGAATTTAAAGATTCCTTGTAGTGATACTTTTGTTTCATCTAATCTTAATAAATGATATACATGGAATAATCCATCTACTGTAACAAATTTATTTTCTACTTTTGCTTTATCTAATTTTTCTTTCATAATTTTTGAATCATCAAATAATAGCTCTCCATTATTAACTTCTATATATACAGGCGGGAATCCTTTAAACTCACCAAATATTGGTGATATGTATGGATGTTTTTTATCCTTTTCATGTTTAAAGTATTCATTATCAACTAGTAATTTTGAAGGAACAAAATTGCTTGCAGCAGATCCTATTAATAAATCTGTTTTAACATTTTCTGTTCTACTAGGGACTGTATATGATATATCTAAAAATGGTGAAAGTAATACCAGAGCGTTAGGTAATTTTTTCTTTTTATTAATTCTTTTCATAGTTGTAGAAACTATTAGATGTCCACCTGCAGAATCTCCCATAGCATAAACATTTTTGTAATTTGCAAACATGTAATCTAATCCATGTTCAAAATCATCATGCCCACTGGGATAAAAGCTGTGTGGAAGTTGCCTATAGTCTACAAAAATTATATCATAATTATCGTTTATATCTAACATAAACTCTGCAAGATCTCTATAATAGTTTGACATAGGATAAAGAAAAGCTCCTCCATGTGCAAAATATATTGCAGAATTATTTTTTTTGTAATTTTTCTTTATTATTTCTAGTTTTACATTACCATCATAAAGAATTTTTTCATGTATTATATCATCTTTATGAGTCCATTTAGGTTCATAATAAGCAGCATTTCTACCAAAATCTATGATATTTGCTTTTTCTCCCCTATAAAGAAAGTTGGTAGTTTTTAATAATGAAGTTGTAACTGAAGAACAACTTATTAATGTAAAAATAGAAAAAAATGTTAACATTTTTTTCATATTTATCCTTTCGATATACCTTTATTTTATATACATTATACTATTTTTTATTTTAAAAATAAAGAATATTTTAAAAAAACTATTGATTTCTTCTTAGAATTATTGTATAATAATTAAGCAAAGATGGTCGCATAGCTCAGTTGGGAGAGCACCTGCCTTACAAGCAGGGGGTCACTGGTTCGAGCCCAGTTGTGACCACCATTTTTTTGGAGGTGTAGCTCAGTTGGTTAGAGTGCTTGCCTGTCACGCAAGATGTCGCGAGTTCGAGTCTCGTCACTTCCGCCATTAAAAACTTAAAAATTATACTTTATACTGAAGGAGAAGAAATTCTCCTTTTTTTCCTTTTGTTATATCTCCCTTAGTTTAAACTTACATATGTGCTATAGACATAGCAATTTTTTTAGCAGCAATATCTATGGTAGCTGCGGTTGAAAAAATTGAAATGTTCTTCTATAGGAAATTAGAATTCTAATAAGATGTATATAATTTTATTGATTAATATAAAGCGCAACAACAGTTTATAAAAAATAAAATTAATAAGTAAATTTGAGTAATACAAAAATACCTATTTAAATAATAGGCCATTAGGGTTATAGAATTTATGAATAGGAG
>NZ_WOEI01000004.1 GCF_009733925.1 Streptobacillus canis
CCCATTTTTTTTATCTTCAATTGAAGATACTTTTAGTTTTTTATCATTTATAATTATAGTATCTCCTAGAATTAATTTTTGATATTTAGGTTCTATTTTCTCATTTTCAAATATTAGTTTTTTTAATTCTCTTACATCAAAATCATTTACTATACCTCTCGGTTTCTTATTAATATTATTACTCCCATCATCTAAATGCATATTATATATATAATCTTCAGATAATTACCTAATTTCTTCCAATGTTATCGTTTTCCTCTTTAGTTCTAGAGCTCTCTCCTGTATGTGCAAGAATTATATGAGTACTTGTCTTATCACTAACAACCTCTGCATCACTTGGCATACTTGATACATCATCTTTTGGTAATTCTTCTATTTCTTCTCTACCATTTATTAGATACTCTGAATATATATTACCTGGTGTTGCTCCTAATAATTTCCCTTCTTCTGTTTTTCTTCCCTCTTCATGTATTCCATATTCTCTTGCTAATGCTTTCTTAAACTCTAACTCACTCATATTTCCAAATGTATATACATTTTCATATGTTATCTTATACTTTTAAATAACTAAATTCCTATTACTTATACTAATGTAAGTCTATATATTCCTCCTAAGATAAAAGACAGATATATGTATTAATGTTATTAGTTTTTTCATAATTGCCTTTCTACTTTAGATATATAATCCCATACTTATTTCTCTTTCTAATTCTTTTACATTATAATGGTATTCAAATATCCAATCTAACCACTCTTCTTTTGTTATTGTATTTAAATCAAATTTTTTCATAAATTCATATGGTTCATAATATTCTTTTGCTGGAGTTATATTTATTAATTCTTTTGGTGCTATTTCATGATCTATTCCTAAATCTATTCCATGATACATTGCTATCTTTGCATACATTATTACAAATATATGTAAGTAAAAATCAAATGCTGTACTCATGTCATTTAACATCTTTTTTGCTACCTTTTTCTCAAGCATTTTTTCTAGTGTTTCTTTCATCTTTAAACTGTCTTTTAATGCTAATGCTTTTAAAAATTCAAATTCTAAATATACATATTTATGATATGAAGATTTTGAGGGATTATTTAAATATATATCTGATCTTCTTATCACATCTTCCCAATCACCTTTAAGAGCTAGTAATATAGTTCTTGATAAAAATCTATATGATTCTGATTTAATATATTTATCTTTTTCATTTTCATATGCTACTACATCAAGATTTCTAATTAAAAAATCTATTATTTCTTTATTGTTAGACATTAATGTTTCACTAAATTCTACATGTCCTCCTCTAAGTATACCTCTTGAATCACTACCCATTATACATAGTTTCCCATATATATACATATCTTGTTTAAATTTTTCAAGGTCTTTTTCAAAAAGTAAATTTTTTGAACCTCTAAATCTATATATTTTTCCTATAAATCCTATAATTAATAAAGACTCTTTATTTAATATACGTTTTAATCTTTCTTCTTCATATTTTATTGCACAATTTAAATTATCTACTACTAAATCAATTCTTTCTTCTCTTATTTTTTGACTAACCAACATCTTACTCCTCTATTTAACTTTATTATTTACTTTTAAAGGAAAAAATATTATCTCTCCTTTATTTTTATTTACTCCTATTCATCTATTTTTGATACATCTAAGGACTTACCACTTTTTAATCACTATTTAAACTTATTGCTAAGCTTTCTTCTTTTCCATTATATATTATTCTATCTATTTCTGTAGATTGTATAATAAAGGGAATAAGGGTTAGTATTATTAGTTTTTTCATAGCACTCTTTAATAATAACATATTTCTAACCAAAACTTTACAAAAGTTTGATTTTTAAATGATAAATCATCTTCTTTGTTTTTATCTATAAGTTTCTTTTCTATAAAAAATCTTTTAATAAAACTACTAATAGAAGCATCTAATATTATTACATCACTACAAGCTACATGAAATACCGGTGTTTTATCACTATCTACTACTTGTGAAATGAAATAACCTTTATATGTTAAAGGTATTAATCCTTCTGCTTCATTAAATCTTCTCTCCATTTCATTTTCTCTTTCATCTTCATCTTCTGGCTCTGGTCCCCATAAACTTTCTGGCCAATTAAGACAATACATCTCCCATTGTTCATCATAATATTTTATGTACTCTTTTATTTTATTTATATTTTCTATAGAAAAATCTGCATAATTTATAGTATACTCATTTAAAGGCATTCCTTCTTTATATAAATTTTGTAAACACTTAGGCATTCTAAAATTATATATCTTTTCTATTTTTTCTATATCTTCATCACTTACTGGTGGTAATAATTCAATATTATTTTCTTTTACTTCTTTTAATATATTTTCAAACATACTCTCACTCTCCTATTTTAATTTGATAAATGTTTCATAATGATCTATTGTATAATATATAGAGCCATCACTTCCAAATACAAGTCTTACTTTATTTCTACCTTCTATTTTAAGGTTAAGATCAAATTCTCTAGGTAATTTACTATCTCTATTTAACCACTTTCTATTTCTCTTACCCCTTTTGGAGGATTAAATTTATTTTTTTCAATTTTTTTAATAGCTTCATATACTTCTTCTGGAACATCTTCTCTAACTTCTAAATTTTCTGTATATTTTATTTCTTTAAAAACTTTATTATTTTCTGTCTTTTTTTACTAAATTAAAATAGTAAGTGTCAAAAATATAACTTAAAAAAAGGGAGAATTCTAAAAAGTTCTAGATTTCTCCATTATTTTTTGGGCTATTTCGAAACAGTCCCCTTTTTTAATACATTTTATATATTTTTACTTTATAGAAAATTCATATTTACTATACTTAAATTCTAGCTCAACATATATTTTTGTAATTTTCTACTTGATAATGCTAATACTAAAGTTCCAAGTATCAATATTGTTGATAATGCATTAATTGTTGGACTTACTCCAAATTTAAGCATTGAATATATTTGTATAGGTAAAGTATCAGAGTTTGTTCCTGTAACAAAACTTGTAATTACAAAATCATCAAGTGATAATGTAAGTGACATTAAAAATGCTGAAACTATACCGGGAACCATAGTTGGTAGTATTACTTTATTTAAAGTTTGTAATTCTGTTGCACCTAGATCTCTTGAAGCTTCTACTATAGAAAAGTCAAATTCAGATAATCTTGACATTAATATAAATAAAGAAAAAGGTATATTAAATGTCGTATGTGCTATAAATATTGTAAACATACCTAAAGGTATTTTAGCAAAATTCATATTAAAGAATAAAAGTAATGATACCCCTATAATTAAATCAGGTATTACTAAAGGAATATAGTTTAATACTTTTACATATGATTTAACCTTAAAGTTATACCATTTAATTCCTATAGCACCTAAAATAGCTATTACAACTGAAACTGCTGATGAAGTAAGTGCAATAACTATACTTCTTCCAAAAGCTTGCCAGAGTCTAGGTGATTTTGTAAATAGTTCTATATACCATCTTAAAGAGAAAGATTTAAATTCATAACCCTTACTTGAGTTAAATGAAAGTAATATTAACATTATTATTGGTAAATAGAAAAATATCATAACCATTACGAAAAAGAATAAAGAAAATCTTCTTTTATCATTCATTATTCATCACCATCCTTATCTGCTTTAATTCCTATCCATACAAATACTGAAGTAATAAGTATAAATAGTGTAGAAATAGCCGATGCTGATGGCCAATCTCTTAAGCTAAACATTCTTGTAGCAATAATATTTCCAAGCATTATACCATCTGTTCCTCCAACTAAATCTGGTACTGCATATGAACCTATAGCAGGTACAAATGTTAATACTAATGCTGTAATAATTCCATTTTTTATACCAGGTAAGAATATTTTCATATGAGCAGTAAAATTACTTGCTCCTAAGTCTCTTGCTGCATCTATTAACGAAAAATCAAATTTTTCTATTGCAGTATATAGAGGTAATATTGCATAAGGTAAGAAAATATAAACAGAAATTATTATTACCGCAGTTCTATTGTATAATAGATCTAGAGGTTTATCTAAGAAGAATATTTTAACTAAAAATCTATTTAATATCCCATTATTTCCTATTAATGCAACTATAGAAAATATTCTAACTAAGAAGTTAGTCCAAAATGGTATTACTATTAATAATAACCATAAATTTTTTCTCTTCGAACGAGAAATAAAATAGGCTGTTGGTATTGCAACTAGTATTGTTATTAATGTAATAACTACTGATAAATTAAGTGTCTTTAAGACTATCTTAAATATATCTTGTGAGGCAAATATATCTTTATACGCCTTTAATGTGAAAGTTGTATAACTAGATATACCACCATATGCTCCTTTTTTAAGGAAACTAAAATATACTATTATTGCAGTTGGAATCGCAAAGAATACACTCATCCAAATTGTTATTGGCAAAAAATATAGATATCTTAGTACTGATTTTTCTTGTAATATATCGTTACGTGCCATTAGAACACCTCCACTAGATATGCATCTTCATAATTCCAGTAGAAATACACCTTTTCTTTCCATACGAATAATTCTTCTTCTTCTAAGAACTCTCTATGTTGGTCAAATGCTCTAATTATTCTATTTGAACCTTCAACTTTAATAAATAGTTTAGATTGGAACCCAGAGTAAATTACTTCATCTACTACACCAGTTAGTACCTTGTATTTAGGGTTTTCTTTTGGTGGTTTTACATCTACTTTAATTTTTTCTGGTCTTAAAGTTAATTTAACTTTATCCCCTGGTTTTACGGGTTTATCAAGTTCAACTTTAAATTCTCCAATTTCATCAGATTTAGCAAGTGCATAATTTTCAAATACTTCTGTTATTTCTCCAGTTAAGAAATTAGTTTCACCTATAAAGTCTGCGATAAATTCATCATTTGGTTTTTCATAAATTTCATTTGGAGTACCTATTTGTAAGATATCTCCTTTGTTCATTACTGCTATTCTATCAGATACTGATAGAGCTTCTTCTTGATCATGAGTTACAAAGACGAAAGTAATACCTACTTCATCATGTATAGTATCAAGTTCTATTAATAATTTTTGTCTTAACTTTGCATCAAGTGCTGAAAGTGGTTCATCAAGTAATAATACATCAGGTTTACCTATTAAGGCTCTTGCTATTGCAACCCTTTGTTTTTGTCCTCCTGATAAATTTTCAGGCATCTTATTTTTATGTTCTAATAATCCAACTAATTCTAAGTATTTTGTTACTTCTTTCTCTATTTCATCTTTTGCAATACCTTTTAATTTTAAAGGGAATGCAACATTATCATAAACTGACATAGTTGGGAACAGTGCATAATTTTGAAACACTGTGTTAACATTTCTTTTTTCTGGTGGTAATTTATCAATTCTTTCATTATTAACAATTATTTCACCACTATCAGGATATATAAATCCAGCTATCATTCTTAAAAGTGTAGTTTTCCCACATCCACTTGGACCAAGTATAGAAAAAAACTCTCCTTTTTTTATTTTTAAACTTACATCTTTAAGTATTTTTTCTCCCCCAAAACTCTTTGCAACATTTTTTATTATTATATCATCTTTTTCCAACTATCCGTCTCCTTTACATATTAATTTTTACTGAAAAATTCTTTTGCTAACTCTTTTAAATAGAATAAATCTTGTACTCCACATACTTCTCTAACTGAGTGCATTGCTAGCATTGGTACACCTAAATCTATTGAATCTATATCTAAGTGTGTTGACGATATTGGCCCTATAGTTGAACCTCCAACTTCATTTGATTGATTTACAAAGAATTGTATCTTAATATCAGTTCCTTCTATTATTTGTTTTACAACAGCTATCGAGAATCCATCAGATGTATATCTTTGATTTGCACTTATTTTAACTTGTACACCTTCATTAATTTTTCCAAGGTTAGTTGGATCACTCTTACCTAGATATGCAGGATGAGCCGCATGTGCTCCATCTGCTGATAAGATAAATGATGATGATAACATTGTTAAGAAAGTATTTCTATCCATTCCTAATGAATAAATTATTCTTTCTAATACATTTGATAAGTAGTTTGAATCTGCCCCTTGTTTAGTTGCTGATCCTATTTCTTCATTATCAAATCCAACAAATACATTAATTTGATTGTCTGCATTTTCTGCTTCAACTAGTCCTAATAAACCTGAATAAACAGAGACTAAATTATCAAGTTTTGGTGCAGAAATAAATTCTTGATTTATACCTACAAGTGCTCCTTTTTCAGTTGCATAAACATATAGATCAAAATCTAAAATATCTTCCTTTTTAATATTAAATTTTTCAGATATTAAGTTTAATAAGAAGTCATCTTTTTCAAAACTTTCATTAACTAATCCTATTATAGGTAAAGTGTCATTTTGTCTATCTATTTTAACACCATTATTTACTTCTCTATTTTGGTGTATAGCTAAATTAGGTATAGTTAAAATTGGTTCTTCTATCTTAATCTTAATAGTTTTAGGTCTAAATATATCATTAGTTCTAACAACTACTCTACCTGCTATAGATAAAGGTCTATCAAACCAAGTATTTAAAATTGGTCCTCCATAAACTTCTGTATTTAATCTTATTACACCATTTACAGTCATAACAGGGTTTGGTTTAATTCTAAAACCTGGTGAATCTGTATGAGAACCAAAAATTTTAAATCCTTTATTAACATCTAAATTTTCACCAATAGTAAATGCTATTATTGTTGAATTAGATCTTTTAACAAAGTATTTTCCACCTTTTTTTAATTCCCATTTTGCAGTTGGTTCTAATCTTTCAAAATCATTTTCTGATAAAATTGTTGAACAATTTCCAACCACGTGATATGTACTCGGAGAATCATCAATAAATTCTATCATTTCTCTTGCAAAACTCTTGATTTCTAAGTCGTGAAATTCTGCTTTTAGTTTTTTACTATCCATTATTTCACCTCTATTTCATATATTTTCCCAAATTTATTTTTTAGGTAATTTACATAATATTTAGCTGAGAATTCTTCACCAGTTGCATTTAATATTACATCTTTAGGATCTTTAAATGAACCAAATTGATGTATTTTTTCTTTAAGCCAATTATTAATGTTTTCAAAATTACAATTTTCTAATTCTTTAGATATATCTATATCTTTTTCCATAGCTTTATATATTTGAGCTGAATAAGCTGAACCTAATGCATAAGAAGAGAAATATCCAAATGATCCTTGTGACCAGTGTACATCTTGTAATATTCCTTCTGAATAAGTCATAGGTCTTACACCTAAATATTCTTCATATTTATCTGCCCATTTTTTAGCAATTTCTTCTGCATCTTCTACTTTTTCTAAATCAGAGAATATTTCTTTTTCTAATTCATATCTTATCATTACATGAATTGGATAAGTTAATTCATCTGCTTCAACTCTTATTAATGAAGTATTTACTTCATTTAATATTAATTTAAATTCATCAAGAGTAATATCCATACCAAAATATTTATCCATTAAATCGTATAATACCTTAGTAAAGCTATCATTCTTACAGAACATGTTTTCAAATATTCTTGATTGAGATTCATGTATACCCATAGAAACTCCTCCACCAAGAAAATTATTTTGGTATATATCAGATATTTGTTGTTCGTATAAAGCATGACCAGTTTCATGTATAGTTGAATATATTGCTGAAAGTGGGTCATTTTCATAATAATGTGTAGTTATTCTAACATCTTTATTACTTGTATTAGTAGTAAAAGGGTGTTCACTTTCTTTTATCACTCCAGAATTATAGTCATATCTTAATATTTCTGAAACTTCTTTAGACAATTCTCTTTGTTTATCTATTGGATAAGGTTTAGCTAAAAATCTAGATTTAATATCTTTTAATTCTTCTCTTTTCTTAGTTATTACCTCTTTGATAAATGGTGTTAATTCATCTTTAATATTCTTAAAGAATTCATCAACAATTTCTACAGTTAATTCATTTTCATAATCACTTAGTAAAAGATTATATGGATGACCTGTATATCCTCTATATTTTATAAACTCTTTGTTATATTTAATAACTTCTTCTAAATAAGAGGCATAAATTGATAAATTATTACTTCTTTTAGCTTCCCCCCATTTTTGTGTAGATATAGTTGATAATTCAACATATTTAGAATACACCTCTACCGGTATTTTACTCATTTTATCAAATATTTTTTTTCTCATATTTAATATTAATTTTCTATCAATTTCATTTAAATTTTCAACATTTAAACCATAAACTATTTCTTTTACCTCATCATTTATTAAAGTTAAATAAGAAAGTTCCGTTAGAGTTGCTAAAGTCTTAGAAATACTTAAAGTTGCATTTTTAGGAGCTTCTGTTTCTAAGTCCCATGATAAAATTGTTATTGCATGTTCATATGCTCTATTTTTTTCAAGTATCTCTTTTAATCTAATAATTTTATCCATTTAAATCACCTTCTCCTTTTCATTATTCTTTCATTTAATTATACCTTTTTTTATTTATTTTTTCAATTAAAAATACAAAAAAAATTATTTAAAAAAAAAAGTCTTAAAACCCTTTTCAAATCAGTTTTAAGACATAATTTTTATTTATCAAATTTTGATTTATAGAACATTTCATTCATTACTTCTAAAAGTTTCTTTTTATCTTCTTCATTTACACTCTTATCATTAAAGAATAATGTAGCTTTTTTCACTATATCATTTAATTCTACAAATTCATCTATATTTGCTCCAGCTAAGTTCATTATATTTATCTTATCTAACGAATAAATTTCACATAATCCTGCAAGAACTTTTATAGGAGTCTTATTACTTTCTCCATCTTCTATTCTTTTTATATTAGTATGTGCATAGCTTATTCCTTTTTCGTTTAATTTTGCTTCAACTTCCCTTAATGAATATCCTTTTCTTTCTCTGGCATTCTTTAAAGTTTGTCCTAGATCCATCATAATTTTCCCTCCAGCTTTAATAATATAACACATTATAACATTTAAGTTAGAAAAAAGCAACATTTTTTTATTTTTTTAAATTTATTGTTGCATTTTTAAAACAAATATGGTATATTAGTGTTATAAAAATAAAACACGGAGGAATGAAAATGATAGCTGCATTATTAAAAAAAACAAATTTCGAATATTTATTAGAGGGTATTTTAAATATATTACCATTTACTTTTATACTTAATCTTATTCCTTTTTTACTTGTAGAACTATCTTTAACTGCTTTAATTATTTTAGCAATTATATTTATATTACAGGTATATTTATTATTCAAACTTTCTGATATCGTAGAATAGGAGTATCACTTTGATTATTATACCCATAAAACTTTCAAAAGAAGACGAAAAAATAATTAAGGCATATGTTAAAATTAATAATTTAGATTTATCAAATTTCATAAGAAATATTATTATAAATAAAATAAAAGAAGAATATATATTAGAAGAAAAATATTTACTTGAAACTATAGAAAAGAATAAACATAATGAAATATATAAGCATTTCGAATTACTTGATTCATTAGAATAAAAAAGAGTTTGTAATAGTAATTACAAGCTCTTTTTATTTATACTAAAATTTTAATATAGAATAAACATCTTTACCTTCTAATACTTCTCTACCTTTAAGGTCTACAAGTTCTATTAGGAAAGCTAATTCGTGTACTTCTGCACCTAATTCTTCAACTAAATCTACCATTGCTTTTGCAGTTCCACCTGTTGCTAATAAATCATCAACTATCAATACTTTAGCGCCTTTTTCAAATGCATCTTTATGTATTTCTATTGCATTTTTACCGTATTCTAATGAATATTCTGCTCTAACAGTTTCTGCAGGTAGTTTTCCTGATTTTCTTGCCGGAACAAAACCTGCCCCTATATTATATGCAATTGCAGCTCCAAATATAAAACCTCTTGCATCTGCACCTAATACATAATCTATTCCTTGATCTTTGTATCTGTTAGTAAAGTCTTCAATAATTAATCTTAATCCTTCTTTATCTTTAAGAGCTGTAGTAATATCTCTAAATATTATTCCTGGCTCTGGAAAATCAGGGATGCTTCTAATCATTTCATCTAATTTTTGAATTTGTAATTTATCCATCATCTCTCCTATCTTTTGATAATAAGTTTAACTTTTTCTATTTTCTTATTATCAACTTTTAAAACTTGTATAATATAATCATCATTTATTACTTTATCATTTTCATTTGCTACTCTTTCAAGTTTATACTGTATATATCCTGAAATAGTATCATATTCTTCAGATTCTTCTATATTTAATTCATATTTTTCATTAATTTCATCAACTAATGTTTCTCCTAATAACTCATATACATTTTCCGAAATTGATTTAAAGTTTTCTTCTTCAATATCATATTCATCTCTAATTTCTCCTACTATTTCTTCTAGTAAGTCTTCTATAGTTATTAGTCCTAAAGTTCCTCCATATTCATCTATAATTATAGCCATATGTTGTTGTTTTTGTCTAAAGAATTCTAACATATCTGTTAATGTTACAGTTTCTGGTACATAAACAACATCTTTAATCAGATTCTTTAATTTAATATTTCTATCCTTATATTTTAAAAGGTCTTTAGTATACATTACTCCACAAATATCATCTATACTTTCTTTGTATAAAGGTATACGTGAAAACTCATGTTCAATAATATCATCCCATACATCATTTAATATTTCTTCTTGATCATAAGCTACTATAGATGTTCTAGGTGTCATTATTTCTTTAACAGTAGTATCTGTAAAAGTAAAGATACTGTGTATCATTTCTTTTTCTTCTTTTTCTACTTCATTATTATTAGCATAACTAATAATATTTTTGATATCCTCTTCAGTAAGATCTCTCTCACCTATATCTTCTCCATTGTTAAATATATTGTTTATTTGTTTGTATAAAAACTCAATAATTACAACTAATGGATAAAGTAATATCATTAAAACATCAATAAAGTCTATAGTATATATTAATGTTTTATATATATCTATTTTAGCAATAACCTTAATAAATGTCTGTAGAACAATCAATAGTACTACTGATATTACAAAAAGTGTAATACTAGAACCCAAAAATATTCCTAAATTAAAGTTAACTATTTTTAGATATAGTGCTATAAGTAGTAGATTTAAAATATTTGAAACTACTTTATATCTTATTAAACTTTCTAAAAATTTTGCTACTTTTCTTTTGTTATCCTCATCTACTTCCTTTAGATGATTTTTTTCTATATAATTTAAATACATAAAACTTGTATCAAACGCACTTAAAATCGAAAAAAATACTAAAGTTATCAAGAGGGCTATTATTATATTAATACTTATCTTAATACATCTCCTTTTTAGAAAACATTCTAACTAATTTTATCATATCATATATTTTTTTTCAATTACATATTATTTAGCTTAAAAGCACTAATAGTATTTTTTATTAATGAATAAATAGTCATAGGGCCAACACCACCTGGAACTGGACTAATGAAGCTAGCATTTGAATTTATCATAACATCATCAAAGTCTACATCACCTGAAATTTTACCCTCAAATTCTGATATTCCAACATCAATTACAACTGCTCCATCTTTAATATCTTTACCCTTAATTAATCTTGGAACTCCTGTCGCACTTATTAAAATATCTGCTTGTTTTACTTTATGAAACAAATCTTTTGTTTTACTATTACAAACTTGTACTGTAGCTCCTTCATTAATTAGCATTAAAGCTAAAGGTTTACCAACTATATTTGATCTACCAATTATTACTACATCCATTCCTTCTATCCCTATGTTATAATATGATAAAAGTTCCATTATTCCTTGTGGGGTACATGAATAAATACCCTTATCTTTAAATAATAAATTACCTACATTTTCTGGATGAAATCCATCTACATCCTTATTAGGTGATATAGCTGACATAATTGAAATATAGTTAATATGAGAAGGTAATGGAAGTTGAACTAATATCCCATCTATCTTTTTATTATCATTTAATTTTTTGATTTCTAATATCAGTTCACTCTCAGATATATTTTCATCAAAAGAAATAGTCTCTTGATATATACCTAATTCATCACATTTTCTTGTTTTCATATTTAAATATATACTTGAAGCTTTATCATTACCTACTTTAATAAATGCAAGTCCTGCTTTTCTTCCTATTTTTTCACTTAACTCTTGGTATTCTTCTCTTAATTTTTCATACAGTATATTTGATACATAACGTCCATCTAATATACTTTTAGTCAAAATTAATTCCTCCTCTTAATTCTGGGTTTATTCTCCAGAAATTTAATTCTTTAAGTTTTGCTGAAATGTCTGCATTAACTACTGCGGTATTACTATTTAATTCTAATTTACAAGCAGTCATATTTAAAATTGCTTCTACTCCAGCTTCTATTAATTCATTTGTAGCCATTTGAGCATACTCACTATTAATAGCTAAAACAACAGTATGTACTCTGTTTTTCTTAATATATTCAATACAGTTTTTTGCATCTTGTACTACTATTCCTAAATTAGGTATTTCTTTACCTATTTTTTTAGGATCTTTATCAAAAACTGCTTTTAATTTGAACCCTTCTCCTAAAACATCAGTATTCAATGCTATCATTTTACCAACATGTCCATATCCTAATAAGATTAGTTCATTTTCTCTATCTATACCTAAGATAGATTCTATTTCTCTAATTAAAGCACTTACGCTATATCCTTTACCTCTTACCCCAAATTCTCCAAAAGTAGATAAGTCTTTTCTTACTTGAACAGCTGTAGTATTCATTTTTTGAGCTAACTCTATAGAGTTAATTTCTGGTTGTACTTTTTCTAAATCTTTCAATATCCCTAAGTACAGGGCTAGTCTTGCTACTATACGTCCTGAAACATCTTTTGGACTATATTTTTTTATCATCAAAAATTCCTCCTTATTCCAACACATCTAATTTATTTATTTGTCTTCCATTAATAAAATCTAAAGCGCTTTGTTTCTTTTTACCTTCAAGTTTTAATTCTTTAAGTATTATTGCACCATCACCAGTTTTTACAACTATTCCTTGTTTATTTAGGTCTATTACTGTTCCTGGTAATTCATCTCCTACATATTCTATCACTTCTGATGAATATAGTTTTAATACTTTATCATTTAAAGTTGTATAAGCTTCTGGGAAAGGATTTAATCCCCTTATTTTATTAAATATAGTTAAACTATCTTTACTAAAATCTACTTTCGTTTCTTCTTTTTTAATTGGCTTAACAAAAGTAGCTAAACTATGATCTTGTTTAGTTGCTTTTACTGTATTATTTTTCATCATTTCAACTGCTTGTTGAACTCCACGTGCTCCTAAAACTTTTAACCTATCATGTAGTGTTCCTAAATTATCTTCTTTTAATATTTCAGTCTCTAAAGTACAGATTACATCTCCTTCATCAAGATTTTCATCTATATACATAATAGATACTCCAGTTTTATCATCACCATTTAAGATGGCAGCATGTATAGGTGCTGCTCCTCTATATTTAGGTAATAGTGATGAATGCACATTAATAATTCCATATTTTGGTAAATCAATAATATTTTTGGGTATTATCATACCATATGCTACTACTACTATTAAATCAGCATTATATTTCTTTAATATTTCATAAGTTTCTTCAGTTCTTAAACTTTTTGGTTGCACTATTTCTATATTGTTATCTAGAGCATATTGCTTAACTGGAGAAAAATTTATTTTATTTCCACGTGCATTTACTTTATCCACCTTAGTAAATACAGCTAAAAGCTCAGTATTTTCATGTAAATACCTTAGTGTATCTATTGCAAAATCTGGTGTCCCCATAAATATTGTTTTCATTCTATCACCTCTAAAATTCTCTTGGTCTACTATTTTTTTTCATAATCTCTAATTTTTTTCTTATTAAGTTTCTACTCATAGGACTAATTTTATCTATGAATAAAATCCCATCTAAATGGTCAAACTCGTGTTGGAATGCACGAGATTCTATATCACTTAATTCTCTTTCAATTACATTTCCATTTTCATCTTGATATCTTACAAATATTGTTTCAGGTCTTAACACCTTTTTATATATACCAGGTATACTTAAACAACCTTCTTCAAATTCTACTATCTCTTCTCCAAATTTAACTATTTCTGGATTTACTACCTTAAATACTTCATCTTCAATTTCTAATACAAAAAATCTTTTATCGATACCTACTTGATTTGCAGCAAGACCTATTCCTTTTGCAAGTCTCATAGTCTCTACCATTTCATCTAATGTAGCTCTTAATTCATCATTAAATTCAGTAACTTCTTCCGATTTTTTTCTTAAAATTGGTGCTTCATAAACGTAAATATTCAATTTTATCACAACTCTTTCTAAAATGTAGTTACAGGGTCTATATCTACTAAAACTCTTGTTGTATTAGTACTTAATCCCTTAATAGAAAATAGTAATTTTCTATTTTTACTTATCTCATTTTTATTACTTTTAATATATATATTATATCTAAAATCATCATTAATCTTAAATATTGGTGCTTTATCTATTATAGAAACATCATTAAATGACTTAATTACATCACTATGTATTTCTCTAATTTTCTTTAAAGCCCTTTCTTCTTTTTTATCAGAAACTATAATTTTAACTAACCTACTAAATGGTGGATAGTTTAATAATTTCCTAATATGTAAATCATATTCAAAATATCCTTCAAAATCATTATTAACTATACTATTTATTAAATTAGATTCTGGCATAAATGTTTGTAATATTACTTTACCTTTCTTATCTCCTCTTCCTGCTCTACCTGCAGATTGTGTAACTAGTTGAAAAGTTTTTTCTCCTACTCTAAAATCACTTAATGATAATATTTGATCTGTATTTATTACACCAACTAAGGTAACATTTGGAAAGTGAAATCCTTTTGCTAATATTTGTGTTCCTACAGCTATTTGATATTTTCCTTCACTAAATTCCTTATATGCCTTATCAAAATCTTTTTGACTAGTCATAGTACTTGAATCCATTCTTAGAATATTTTCTTCCCCAAATAATTCTGATAGTTCTTCTTCTAATTTTTCTATACCTAATCCTAAATATTCTAAATTTTCACTTTTACAGTTAGGACAACAATCTATCATTTTCCTACTATATTCACAGTGCGAACATTCAAGTCTATTTCTAGATTTTGAATATCTTAAATTAACACTGCATTTAGGACAAGATATTTTCTCCTTACAATCTAAACATCTTACAAGCACTGAATGTGATTTCCTATTTAGTATAAGGATTACTTGTTCTCCTTTTGAAATTGTTTCTTTCATACTTTGAAGTAATTTTTCAGATAACATAGATTTTTCATTAGATAAGTCCACAACTTCCATTTCAGGAAGTTCCATATTATTAAATCTTTGTTTTAATTCTATCAACTTAAACATACCTTGTTTTGCTAGATAATAGCTTTCAAATGAAGGAGTCGCACTTCCTAGTATTACTTTTGCACCCTCCTGCATAGCTCTTTTTATAGCTACATTTCTACTATGATATCTAGCATTATCTTCTTGCTTATATGTATTTTCATGTTCCTCATCTATTATTATATATCCTAAATTCTTAACAGGAGCAAATAAGGCAGATCTTGCACCAAGTATTACCTTAACATTTCCAGAATAAATATTCATCCATTCCTTAACTTTAGTAGCTGGTGTCATCTTACTGTGTATAAGACTCACGCTTTCTCCAAATACCTTCTTAATACCTTTAACCATTTGCGAACTTAAAGATATTTCTGGTAATAGGAATATACTTGATTTATCTTTTTTTAGTGCTTCTTCTATTAATTTAATATATATTTCTGTTTTCCCACTCCCTGTTACTCCATGAAGTAGAAATATATTTTCTTTTGAATTTAATATATCATCAAAAGCTTTTTGTTGATTTTCATTTAAAGTTATACTATTTTTAAAACTTATTTCTTTTCTTTCAATTTTTGCTAATTTTTCATAGCTCATTTTTTCATAAGGACCTAATAACTTAAAACTTGCATAAAAATCAGTAATATAGTATGAATTAATGAATATAGCTAAATCTAACATACTTTCTGGCACTTTAACTATATCATCCATTACTCTATTTATTTTCTTAATTTTAAAATTACCCATTTCTTCTTCTTTTGTTTCTCTAATAACTATACCTATCATATCTTTATTCTTAAAATTTATTTCAACAAAAGTACCTATAGATAGGGGAAGATCTGATTCATAAGTATATGTATTAATGTGTTTTTTTACATATATTTGATAAAACATAAGTTCTTCCCCCTTCCATATTATTGTAATTCTAATCTAATTTTATCTCCTGGTTTAATCTTAGTCCCAGCCTCTGGATACTGTTTAACTACTTTACCATTTCCAGTCATATTTACTGCATATTTATCTATACCAAGTTCTAATAAATTCTTCTTCGTTATACCTATTAAATTTGGCATGATATTTGCTGTAAATTCATTCTTAATATCATTTATTTTTTTGTTTCTATTTTCTTTTGTTTCTACTACTTCTGTTTCAGTAACATTTTTTACTACTTTTTCACTTGGAAGCATATTATTGTATTTAATAATCTTATCTAAAATATCTTTCGCAAGTGGAAGAGCAACTGAAGCTCCATAGTATTGTCCATGAGGTTCATCTACAGTAATTAATATACTATATTTAGGATTATCTGCAGGGAAGAAAGTAAAGAAAGATGAGAAGTATTTACCTGGCTCATATCCATTAGGTCCTGCTTTTTGAGCTGTACCTGTTTTACCTCCTACTCTATAACCTTCTAATTGTATTCCACGTCCTGTACCACTAGAAACTACTTCTTCAAGTATGCTTCTTATCTTAGCACTTACGCTTTCATTAATTACTTTACCTTTGTTATGAATTTCGAATTCTTTTACAGTTTCACCTTCACTACCTACTACTTTTTCAACTATTTGAGGTGTAATTAAATTTCCACCATTGATAGTTGCATTTAAAGCTACTAACATTTGTAGCTGAGTCATGTTTATACCCTGTCCAAATGAAACGTTTGATCTTCTCACTTCAGTAAATTCTTTTTGTGTCATTAAATTACTTGTTGTTTCATATGAAGTATCTATACCTGTTTTCTTACCTAATCCAAACTTAGGAAGATAATTATAGAAAGTATCTGCCTTCATCATTTGAGAAATTTTTACAAGACCAACGTTACCTGAATGTACCATTATTTTTGATACAGGCAATGTACCCTTAGTACTATCATCATGATCTCTAATTATTCTATTTTTAACCTTAATATATCCATCTGAATGTATTAAAGTATTTTCATTTATTATACCCTCGTTCATAGCTATAGCCACAGTTAGTGGTTTAAATATTGAACCTGGCTCAAATAGTGATGTAATATTATGATTTTTTATCTCTGCCTTATTAGTTGCTTTAGGATAAGAACTCATAGCTACTATCTTACCAGTATCACTTTCCATTACTATACCCATAGTTGTTGCAGCCTCAAATTTTTGATGAGCCTCTTTTAAAATATCATCTAAAGAATATTGTAATAAAGAGTCTATAGTTAATACAATATTATCTCCATCTTTTGCTTTTTTAACTACCTTCTCATCTATTAAGTATGGTAATGTATATTCTGCTAACGAACCAGAAAATGGTGCTGTTCCTGTAACTTGTCCATTTTCACCTTTTAACATTTCATCATATTTATGTTCTACTCCATATACTCCATTTTCTTCCTTATTAAGGAATCCTACTATAGTTTCAAACACTGAATTATTAACATATTCTCTCTTGAATTTTCTAGTAAAATAGACAAATCTAGAATTGAAAGTTTCTTTATCTTTCTTTCTAGCTTCTTTAAGAAGTTCATCTATTTGATCTTTTTGTTCAACAGTTATTAATACGTCTTTAAACTCATAATATTTTTTACCTTTTTCTTTTAATTCTACTATCTTTGCAACAGTTTCTTCAACTTTAATATTACTTATTACATTTCCAATAATATTAACAAATTTTTCTATTTCTCCTCTATCCTTTAGTAATGTAGGATCTATTACTATGCCCTGATATTCTAAATCTAATGCTATTTCTAAATTATCACTAGTTAAAATTGAACCACGCTTTGCTTTTACTTCCTTAACATATGATCTTACAGGACTTATAATGTTAAAAGAAAAATCCTTGTGTAATACTTGTAAGAAGAATAATCTAACTATTACTAAGAACAGAAATAGAAAGAAAGCTGTAAAGTATACTTTTTTTCTATTGTTTTCTTTTAAAAACCATCTGTCTAATTTACTCATATCCTTACCTTATTTCATATTTTTTATTAATAAATCTTGTACAAGTTTTGGATTTGCTTTACCTTTTGAAATCTTCATAGCTTGTCCCATTAACGCTTTTAAAGCTCTATCTTTTCCATTTAAGAAATCTTGTACTGATTCAGGATTTTCAGCTATAACTTGTTTAACTATATTTTCAATTTCACCTTCATCTGAAATTTGTAACATACCTTTTTCTTTAACTATGATGTTAGGATCTTTGTCTTCAGCAAGCATTAATTCAAATACTTCTTTAGCAATTTTTGAACTTATAGTTCCATCTTTTACAAGTAAGATTAATTTACCTAAGTTTTCACTGCTTATACTAAATTCTTCTATAGTAATATATTGCTCTTTAAGTACTCTTAACACTTCTGTTAACATCCAGTTAGTAGAAAGTTTAGGTTCTCCAGATGTTTTAACTAAACTTTCAAAATAGTTTGCAAGTTCTATAGATGTAACTAAGTTTCCTGCATCTACTTCAGACATATTGTATTCTCCAATAAATCTTGCTAATTTTTCATCAGCAAATTCTGGCATTTCACCTCTAAGTCTAGTTATTCTTTCTTCATTAATGATTACTGGTGGTAAATCTGGCTCAGGAAAATATCTATAATCCATAGCTTCTTCTTTATTTCTCATAGGTCTTGTAATGCCTTTTTCATCATCCCAAAGTCTAGTTTCTTGAACTACTCTTTCACCTTTTTCTATTAATTCCATTTGTCTATTTGCTTCATACTCTATAGCTCTAACTACTGCTTTAAATGAGTTTAAGTTTTTAGTTTCAGTTCTAGTTCCAAGTTTATCCGAACCTTTTTCTTTAATTGAAACATTAGCATCACATCTTAAAGAACCAAGTTCCATACTAACATCACTTACACCAGTATATTTAATTCTTTCTTTTAAAGTATTTAAATATACATAAGCATCTTGTGGATTAGTTATACAGGGTTTAGTAACTATTTCTATTAATGGTATACTTGCTCTATTAAAGTTTAGTATAGATTCATGTTTAGTGTGTATACTTTTTGCAGTATCTTCTTCTATTTGTATTCTTTCTATTTCAACTTTAACATCTTTATCATTTCTCTTAAATTCTAAATATCCATTTTCTGCATATGGTTTAAAGTATTGAGTAATTTGATAATTTTTTGGTGAATCAGGATAGAAATAGTTTTTTCTATCAAAGTAACTCACTTTATTAATATCGCAATTAAGAGCAAGAGCTGCTTTAATTGCATAATCTAATACTTCTTCATTAAATCTTGGAAGAGCACCTGGTTGCCCTGTTGAAACTGGTGAAATACAAGTATTAGGATCTTTTTCATCATAGTTAGCATCAGCATCACACCATACTTTAGTTTTTGTTTTTAATTGGCAGTGAACCTCCAATCCTATTACTATATCATACTCTTTCATAATCTATTTTTCCTCTTTCCATTTCATATTTATGTGTTACATTTAAAATTAAATCTTCTCTAAAGTAATTAGAAATGATTTGCATACCTACTGGCAGTCCATCCACAAAACCTACTGGCACTGAAAGTGCTGGTAATCCTGCAAGTGAAACTGAAACTGTATATATATCTGATAAATACATTTCTATAGGATTATTTGATTTTTCACCCTTTTTAAATGCAGTTGTTGGTGTAGTTGGTGTTATTATTATATCTACATTTTCAAATGCTTTTTGATAATCATTTTTAATTAATCTTCTTACTTGAGAAGCTTTCTTGTAATATGCATCATAGAATCCTGAACTTAAAACATATGATCCTATCATTATTCTTCTTTTAACTTCTTTACCAAATCCTTCAGTTCTAGATTTAACATAGATATCTTCTACATTATCAGCATCTGCTCTATATCCATAACGTATTCCGTCATATCTTGATAAATTTGAAGATGCTTCTGCTGAAGATATGATATAGTAAGTTGGGATAGAATATTTTGCATAATCAAGACTAATATCAACTATTGTAGCTCCCATATTTACTAATACTTCTAAAGCTTTTTCTATAGATTCTTTTATTTTAGAAGATAAACCATCAAAGAATTTCTTATCTATTCCTATTCTTAATCCATTAATATCTTTGTTTAATAATTCAGAATATTTAGGAACTTCTACATCTGCTGTAGTAGGATCATACATATCTTCTCCAGCAATTATTTCTAATGTTTTAGCAACATCTTCTGAAGTTTTTGCTATTATTCCTATTTGATCAAGAGATGATCCAAATGCCATTAATCCATATCTTGATACTCTTCCATATGTAGGTTTTAATCCTACAGTTCCTGTAAGTGCTGCAGGTTGTCTTACTGAACCTCCAGTATCTGTTCCTAATGCTATAGGTACTTCAAGTGCTGCTACTGCTGCTGCAGATCCTCCACTTGAACCTCCTGGTACTCTATCTAAATCCCAAGGATTTGATACAGCTTTAATACTAGAATTCTCATTTGAAGAACCCATTGCAAATTCATCCATATTAGCTTTTCCTACTAATACAACATTTGCTTCTTTTAATCTTTTAACTACAGTTGCATCATAAGTTCCATAATATCCATCTAATATTTTAGAGGCTGAAGTACTTAATTCTCCTAATGAAACTATATTATCTTTTAAGGCTATAGGTACACCATGAAGCGAGCTAGTTTTTTCTGAACTATCTGCTTTTTTTGCCGCTTCTAGAGCATTTTCATTATTAACTGAAGCAAATGCACCTATTTTATCTTCCATTTCATCAATTCTATTTAATATTGCAGTTGTAGCTTCTACTGAAGTTAATTTACCTTCTTTAATTAATTCTGCTATCTCACTACCTGTTAAAGTATATATTTTATTCATTTCCATCACCTACTATTACTGGTAAAGCAATGAAGTTATCATCACTTTTAGGAGCATTTTTTAAGAATCTTTCTTTTTCCATCTCCACTTTTGGTTCATGTCTATATATCTTACCTTCATTTTCTAAAATATTGTATAAAGGCTCAACATTTTCTAAATCTAATTCATTCAATTGTTCCATATGAGCAAAAATATCATTTAAGTCTTTTTGGAAGGCTTCTACTTCATTTTCATGAAAAGATAGTTTAGATAGTTTTGCTAATTTTAGCACCTCTTCTTTAGTAACCATTTTCTACCTACTTTCTTACTAATATATTGTATTTCGTCCACTTTAAATAATAGCATATTTATATAGATTTTTCAATTATTTTATGTAGAAAAATCAAGAAAAATCGGACTTTTAACTAAAGTATTTTTATGGTATAATTGAATGACTAGGAGGTTAAAAATGAACTACTTTATCTCTGGCCATAGTGCTAGAAAAATATATATGGATAAAATATTAAACGAAAGTACTAAAAACAAGATGTATTTTGATGAAAATACTGTTTCAGAATTCCTTAGCGAATTAAATGCTGGATCTCTTTTTAGTGAACCGACATTACTTGTACTTAAAAATGCAAGTAAAGTTAAAGAAATTAGTAATGTTATTAAAAATGTTGTTTCTAATACCTTTAGCGATAAAGATGTAATCATTGATTATGAGTGTAATAAAGAGAATAAAAAAGTTAAAGACTTACTTACAAACTTTGAAATACACGAAATAATTGACGAGAAACAAAATAACGCGACATTATTAAACTTCATAAAAGATAGTTTAAAATGTAGTAGTAAAGATGCAAATAATATTATTGAAATTATAGGGAATGATTATCATTCTTTAAAAAATGAGTTAGAGAAAATATCAACATACTTAAATGGTGAAGAATTTTCTTTTGAAAATATTAAACCTATACTTTCTAAAAATACTAACTTCTTCATATTTAATCTTACAGAAGATATACTTAATAAGAAAATGATAGAATTCCCAGTAAAAGAACATATGGCTCTACTTGCATCACTTACTAATGATTTAGAAATCTTATACAAACTACATTTACTAGAAATTAAAAATATTAACTACAATAATTTTAAAGAACAATATGGCAGTCATCAATTCTTTAAAAGTTTAAATACCTATTATGTATTTAAAAAAATAGAGTTTTTAAAAAACTTCACTAAAGAAAGAATACTAGAACTTATTAAATTATCTTTCCAAACAGATCTAAAAATTAAAAGTGGTTTATTACCTTTAGAAGATGGAATAGAAACATTTATATTAGAGATATTAAAGTAGCATGAATGCTACTTTTTTTATTATTTTAATTTTTTTCTTGACATTCGAAGAAATTTGGTGTATTATATCACTATAACAGTAAGGAGGTAGATATATGGAATTTGATAATAAATATCCAATATATAGACAATTATTTGAAATGTTTCTTTCTGATATTATCAACGGTAATTTAAAACCAGGTGATAAATTTATGTCAATTAGAGAAGCTTCAAGTAAATTTAATTTAAATCCTAATACAGTTGTAAATGCATTTAAAGAATTAGAATTTCAAAAAATAGCAGTAACAAAAAGAGGATTAGGAACATTTGTAACAGAAGATGTTGAAGTTTTAAAAAAATTAACTAAAAAACATTCTGAAACAATAATAGATGAATTTTTAAACAAGATGTATGCTTTAGGATACACTAAAAAAGAAATTATTAATGAAATAAAAGAAAGGGAAGATTAATATGAATAATATATTAGAAATTAAAAATTTAAATAAGAAATTTTCTAATAAACTAGTATTAGATAACCTAAATTTAACTTTAGGAGAGAATAAGATAGTTGGTATTTTAGGACCTAATGGTAGTGGTAAAACTACTTTACTTAAAATCATTGCAGGTCTTGCAAAAGAAAATAGTGGAGAAATACTAATTAACGGAATGAAACCATCAACAAAAACAAAAGCAATAGTAAGTTATCTATCAGATAAAAACTTTATAGATAATTCACTTAAAGTATATCAAGCTTTAAATTTATACAATGACTTTTTTGATTTTGATATGCAAAAAGCTGTAAGATTATTAGATGAAATGAAACTTGATAGTAAGGCTGAAATAGCTTCACTTTCAAAAGGTATGAAAGAAAAATTATTTTTAATTTTAACTTTATCAAGAAATGCTAAAATCTTTATACTTGATGAACCTATTGCAGGAGTAGATGTAATTACTCGTGATCAAATCTTAAATCTAATTATAGATAATGTATTTGAAAACTCTACAGTAATTGTGACTACTCATTTAATTAGAGACATAGAAAGAATATTTGATGAAGTTGCTTTTTTAAAAAATGGCAAAATAGATAAAGTATATTCAGTTGATGAATTAAGAGAATCTCGTGGATTAACTATAGAAGAATTATATAAAGAAACATTTGGAGAAGGTGATATAAATGCTTAAGTTTTTAAAATATGAATTTAAAAGAAACTGGAGATTTAATGTATTAACATTAGCAACTATTACTGTTTTAGTAATTATTTCAAATATTTTATTTAAAACACCAGAAGGTGACTATATCTTCTTAAAAGTATTAGTAAGTTTAAGTACTTCTGTAACTTCATTTGCTATACTATATTACTACATTAAAAACTTCTCAAAAGATCTATATTCAGATACAGGATACTTTACTTTCTCATTACCTATATCTGGTTATACATACTTTTGGGGTAAAGTAATATTTTATCTATTATTCACTATTGCATTATCACCAATAACTATAATTACTGCGTTAATGCAAGGACAATATAAAGATTTAATAAAACTTATAAAACAATTCCCATCTTTCATTACAAATGAAAGAATTATCCTTGGAGTTATTTTAGCAATATTAGTTGCAATATATGTTACCGTTGTTTTATATACTAGTATTACAATAATACATTATATATCTAAATCAAAGAACACTTATTTCTTCTGGGTATTAATATTTGTACTAATAATGGTATTTTCTTTCTATGCATTATTTAAAATAAATATAAGTTTATATCCTGTCAATGATGTTGAATCAGCTACTTCTATTTTAATATTAAATGTATTTATACTTTTATTCTATAATTTAGGTTTAGGTAGTTTAGCTGGATATTTACTAGATAAAAAATTAGAATTACAATAAAAAAAGGCCTAGGCCTTTTTTTTATACTTCTAATTTAATTCTTTCAATCTTAGCTCCAACTTTATTAAGTTTTTCTTCTAATTTATCATATCCTCTATCAATATGATATATTCTACTTAAAATAGTATCTCCATCAGCTACAAGTCCTGCAACAACTAAAGCTGCTCCTGCTCTTAAATCAGAAGCCATAACATTTGTTCCATAAAGTGTTTCTACTCCTTCAACATTTGCAATCCCATGTCTTATAGTAATATCTGCACCCATTCTATTTAATTCTGGTACATGCATAAATCTATTTTCAAATACAGTTTCTTCTACTTCACTATGTCCTTTAACTAATGATAATAATAACATCATTTGAGCCTGCATATCTGTAGGGAATCCAGGATGTGGCATAGTTACTATTCTTGCTGGTTTAAGATCCTTAACTTTACCTTTAACACTTAATATATCTCCTTCTCTTTCGAATTTAACTCCCATATCTTCAAGTTGATGTTTAAACACACCTAAATCTTCTATATTAGCATTTTTTATTTTTAAATCTCCATCTGTAACTATAGATGCTATAACATAAGTCCCAGCTTCTATTCTATCAGGCATGATAGAATATTCAACAGCATTTAATTTTTCTACACCCTCTATAGTAATAGTATTAGTTCCTAAGCCTTCAATTTTTGCACCCATTTTAATTAAATAGTTTCCTAAATCAACTATTTCAGGTTCTTTTGCTGCATTAATAATTCTAGTAGTTCCTGGTATTTTGACTGCAGCCATAAGTAGATTTTGTGTAGCTCCTACTGATGGGAAAGTTAAAGCTATATCTGCACCTTTTAAATTTTCCGCAACAACGTGTACATATCCTCTAATTTGAGTTATTTCAGCACCTAATGCTTCAAATCCTTTTAAGTGAATATCTACTGGTCTTGATCCTATAGCACATCCACCAGGAAGAGACACTATTGATTCTTCAAGATTTGCAACCATAGGCCCCATTACTAAGAATGATGCTCTCATTTGTTTAACTATTTCATAACTAGCTTCATTTCTTTTGAATCCATTATTAATTATTTTATAGCTATTTTCATCTAATTTTTCTACTTTCATCCCAAAATCTTCTAGTAATTGGAATAAAATTCTAATATCTCTTAAATCTGGAACATTTCTTAATATATGTTCACCTTTTTCTATTAATGTTGCTATTATTATTGGAAGTGCTGCATTTTTTGCTCCACTTACTTCTATTACACCATTTAAAGGTCTTCCACCTTCTATTCTGAATCCTTCAACCATTTCTCCTCCATTAATTATCTAATTTTTGTGATATAGGGCAAATAGTCCCTGTTAACTTATCAAAAAATCCCATTGGTTCATAAAATTCTGCAAGTTCAGGTAATTTTTCCTTAATTTCTTCATAATATTTTTTTGATATTTTTTTCCCCATAGCTTGATAAAATACTATATCAAGTCCAGCCTCTAAAATTCTTTCCTTAAAACTTAAAGAAACTGGATCTTCTGGTCTATTTTTTACTTCATCTTCAGAAACTACTACAAGACCTACATCTCCTGTATAATTAAGTCCATCTACCATTTTACAAGGAATTTTCATTTCTTTTGCAAGATTAATATATTTTTTTAATTTACATAAATCTACATCTCTTGAAATTATCATTCTAGATGCAATCTTTTTTCTTAACGCCTTCATTACTTCAGGATATACAAACTTTTCTTCTAATTCTTCTTTTGTTAATGCCGTAATAACCCTTTCTTTGTACTCTCCTAAATATCTATTTTTCTCAATTCTAGCATTAATTATTTTATCTTTAACCTTCTCTATTTTCTTTAATATATCATTTTCCAGTATCATAATTAAATTTTAACATAAATATGAAATCTTATCAACGTTATGCAGCTAAAAAAAACATAAATATTAGCTTAATAATTCCATATAGTATGTAAAGTAGACCTCCTCTCTTTACACCTACTATCCCTTCTGTCTTGTATGTAAATCCTAAAAACAATAAATATACAAGATTATATAAAAGGAAATACGTTAAATTTATTGTTCCCATAAAAAGTATTAAAATCTCTACAAAGAACATTGCATTTATTATTAATCTAATAAAAGTTGATTTATATATATTTTTTATTATATATGCATTTAAAACAATATAGCTTAGAGTAAATGATACTAGTAATGTTAAACTTTTTTCTCCAATTAACCCATATTTAAAAACTATTCCTAACCCTATAAATATTAAAAAACTTATTATTTCACTACTGTATTTTCTCAATATTTCTTTATTCATTCTTCTTCTCCAATTTTTACTCTTTTATATATTTCTTTTAATTTTGATTTTTCAACATGAGTATATACTTCTGTTGTTGTAATACTTGCATGACCTAATAACTCTTGAACTATTCTAATATCTGCTCCATTTTCTATCATCATAGTTGCAGCAGAATGCCTAAATAAATGTGGATGTATATTCTTTTCTATACCTACATTTTGAGCATGTTTGTTTAATACTTTCCAAAAATTTTCTCTTCTAATACCTGGAAATAGTAAATAACTTCCTTCTGCACCTTTTAATTTAGGTCTCACATCTTTTATGTATTCTTTAATCTCATTTTCAAGTTCTAAATATATAGGAACAAATCTATATTTACTACCTTTTCCATAAAGTTTAGCAAATTCAAAATCTGAATTTTCTATATCTTTAATTTCTAGATTTAATACTTCAGAAATTCTAGCTCCTGTTGCTACTAAGAATTTAACTATTAATTGATCTCTTCTACTAGTAGGTTCATGATTAAAGCTTTCTATTATTGCCTTTATTTCTTCTACAGTTAAAGCGTGTGGTAGTCTTTTCTCTTTTTTTAGATTATGAATTTTGTTAGCAGGATCAAGTTTAATTACTTTTTCCATATAGCAAAATTTAAAAAAAGATTTTATGCTACTAACTTTTCTAATTACTGTATTATATACATATTTTTCTTTTAGTCTTTCTATATATTCATATATGTCATCGCTAGTTACTTCATCTACACCTTTATTTACTTTTTTAAAGAAAGTATATAAATCATTTCTATAGCTCTCTATAGTCTTATCAGCATTACCTTTTTCAAATTTTAGATAATCTAAAAATGCATTTACCTCTACCATTTTTCACCTCTATTCCATCATTTCTTTAGCAATTTCTAAACTTGCCTTAGTAATATTATCTCCGGATAATATTCTAGCAATTTCTTTTATTCTTTCTTCTTGATTTAATTTTTTAATTTTAGTTGTAGTATTTTTATCATCACTTTCTTTATATATTAAGAATTGTGAATTAGCTTTTGCAGCTATTTGCGGTGAATGTGTAACACATATTATTTGTACATTTTGTGATAATTCTTTAAGCTTATTAGCTATTTTTATTACTGTTTCACCTGATATACCTGTATCTATTTCATCAAATATTAGACATGAAATATGATCTACTTTTGAAAATACTATCTTTAATGCTAACATTATTCTTGAAATTTCCCCACCTGATGCTATTTTTGATAAATCCTTTAGTTTTTCTCCCTTATTAGTTGAAATTAAGAATTTAACTCCATCATTTCCATTTTGATGTATTCTATCAAGTTCAGTAAATTCTATATCAAAAACTACTGAGGGCATATTTAATTCTTTAAGTTCCTTCATAACACTATCTTTTAAAGTTTTAGCCTTATCTTTTCTAAGTTTAGATAGCTTAGCACTCAATTTTTTATATTCTTTTAAATTAATCTCTAATTCTTTTTCTTTTTCCATTAAAGTTTCATCTGAATGTTCAATTAGCTCTAATTTATTCTTTATATTTTCTCCATATTCTAATATTTCTTCTATACTGCTTCCATATTTAAGTTTAAGTTTTTTTATAGTATTTAATCTATCATTTACTTCTTCAAGTCTATATGGATTATTATCTACACTTGCAAGTGAAGAAGATAATTCATCTACTATATCATTTAATTCTTCGTAAACATTAGAAAATCTTTCAGAAATACTCTCATATTTATTAGAATACTCACTTAATTTTTCCAAATCCTTTTTAACTCTTTTAAAACTACTAAAATCAAGTATATCTAAAACTTCACTCAATTTATCAGTAATTATACCTGAATTAAATAGTTCATTATATTCATTTTCTAATTCCTCATCTTCACCTATTTCTAGCTTATGTTTAAATATCTCATCTATAATATATTCATAAAGATTTCTTTTTTCTATTACTTCATTTTTATCTTTTTTTATTTCTTCTATTTCTTCTTTTAATTCATCTATTTTAGATATATATTCTTTGATATCAGATTTAATTTTTATACTATCTTTATCTAAAAATTTATCTAAAAGATAAAGATGGTAATTTGAATTTAATAGATATTGATGATCATGTTGTCCTACTAAATCTAAGATATTACTACTTATTTCTTTTAAATTAGATAAAGTAAACCTTTTATTATTAACCTTTACCTTATTATCTACACCAAATTCTCTTGATATTATTAACTCTTCATCAAGTTCATAGTCTAAATCAGATAATTTATTAAGTTGTTCTTCATCTAAGTCAAATACAGCCTCAACACTAACCTTATCACTTTTCTTTCCTATCATTTCTTTATTGGCTTTTTCACCTATAATTAAAGATAATCCATCAAGTATTATTGATTTACCAGCACCTGTTTCTCCTGTAAGTACTGTAAGACCTTTTTCTAAATTTATGTCAATTTCATCAATTATTGCTAAATTTTCAATTTTTAATTCCTTTAACATATTTTCCCCCTAAGTCCAATGTAATTTTTGTTTTAAAATGTTATAGTAATTTAAATCATCTGTATATATTAAATCTATACCTATATCAGATAATTTAGCATATGCTATATCTTCTGGATAAAACTTAAAATGTAAATTACCATCTATATTTAATCCAACATACTCACTTCTACCAAATGCAGAAAATTTAAGTTCTTCTTTACCATCAAGTATTATTGCTCTTGCAGTTAAAGTTTGTGGTGCAAGAGGAGTAATACATAAGGCATCTAAATTAGGGGCAATTATTGGTCCCCCTGCAGATAATGAATAAGCTGTTGATCCAGTTGGAGTTGCAACTAATATTCCATCTGCCTTATATTGATTTATTAATTTATCATTTTGTTCCACTTTTACATTTATTAATTCAGAGTGTATTGCAAATTTTAATATACTTAATTCATTTAAAGCATAATATATTTTATCTTTAAATCTTACTTCTAAAAATTTTCTATGATCTATTTTATACTCACCATTTAAAAATTTTTCAAATGAAGATATTGCATCTACACTACTTACTTTAGTCATATATCCTATACTTCCATAATTAACTGAAAATACTGGAACATTTTTTATTCTTAAATGTTCCACTGTTGAAAGTATAGTTCCATCTCCACCAAATGTAATTAATACATCTACATTTTTAATATCTTCGACTACTTCTATATTTTTACTACTTAAGTATGATAAAAAGTATTCTATTTCTTCACTACTTAAAGTAGCTTTTTTAATTATTTTTACCTTCATCTTCATCACTCAATTCTTCTAGCATGTCTTTATATATACCTTTATATGATAAAAGTGTTGCATTACAATCAGTTAAACTATTATGAAAATCACTTTCTTTAAATCCATAATAGCTTGAACATTCCATTAGTTTTGGTCTTTTTAATTTAGGATCATTAAATATCTTTCTATATAGATATTTAAAATAGTCAGAAATATCTAATTTTCTAATATGTTCTACATTGAATCCCTGTCTTTGAAGTAGTTTATAGTCAAAATCTATACCATATCCAACCATATAGTCTGTAGCATCAAGCAATTCTTGAATTTTTTCTCTATATACTTCAATATTTGGTTTATCTTCTAGCATTTCATTACTTATTTTATGTATCTTATATGCTTCATTCCATTCAGTTACATTAGTTGGTTTAATATACTCATCAAAAAGTACTTTACCTTTAGTATCTATTATACTAAGTTGTATAATTTCATCATTTTCTCTAATACCTGTTGTTTCTAAATCAAGTATTATCTTATTTCCCATGCTCTCAAATATCTTTACATATTTTTTAGCAAGTTTAGTTAATTTATCTTCTTTTTTATCTATTTCTTCTATTTTTTCTTCTTGTTCTAAAAATTTCATTACCTCTTCATCATATTTAAATTCTAATTTTTCTTTTTTTTCTACTAGTATTGATTTAAAACAATGTAGTGTTGCTAAACAATCACTTAATGCATTATGAGCATTGAAATCAAAGTTATAGAATTTAGCTGCTTCTGCAAGACTAGGTCTAATTTTTCTATCTATTATTTTTTCATTTTCAAAAAGTACTGAAAAAAGATAAGCTATGTCTAATACTATATTAGATTTAAGTTCTATATCTGATCTTCTTAAAAAAGCTACATCAGAATTAACTTCATACCCTATTATCAATTTATGTTTTTTTAATATCTTTTCTATATCTCTTCTATAATATGAGATGTGTTTTTTATTCTCAACATCTTCTACTGAAATATTATGTATCTTATATGCCTCTTCCCATTCTGTAACATTTTTAGGCTTAGTATATTTATTAAAAATTACATTACCAGCAAGATCTATAACACTAAGTTGTAATATTTCATCATCTTTTCTAACACCAGTAGTTTCAACATCTAAAATTATGGGATTAAGTATAAAGATATTTTTTCTAATATATGCAAATAACTCCATAAAATCTTCATGTCTTTCTAACTGTTGTTTTAATTTTTTTGCTTTTCTTCTAAGACTTTGTAATTCTTTTTCTTCCATTACTCTTCCTTACTTTTTGTTATAATAATATTATACAATATATGCAAAAAAAAAGGAACCTTAAAGTTCCTATTTTCTCTTTTTATTTTTAAATAAAAAATCTAATTTTGTTTCTGATATTATTATTCCCAGGAATATTAGAACTGACCCAAATAAAATAATAGGATGGAAGTCATCATATCCTAAAAATATTGAAAGTATAGTTGCAAATACTACCTCTAAAGAAAGTATTACTGCAGCTGTTGATGAACTCACTCTTTTTTGCCCTATAATTTGCAAAGTATATGCAACGAAAGTACAAAAAACTCCCATGTATAAAGAAGAAAGTAGTCCATGAGTAGATACTGCTTTTAATTGTCCATAGTATATTGCAAGTATAAATGATTGTATAGTTGCTATTAAAAATTGCACATAAGCAAGTACCACTGTATTTATCTTATTTACATAATATCCTGTAATTACGATATGAAGTGCAAATAACACAGCACAAATTACAGTATAGAAATCTCCTTTATTAAATCCATCTACAGATTCAAGAAAATTTCCTGATAACATATACATTCCAATAAAAGCTAATACTGAAGCTATGAATGTAAATTTATCTACTTTAGTTTTAAATATTAAGTGTGACATGTATGGAACAAAAATTACACTAAGTCCTGTTAACAATGAATTTTTAGCAGGGGTTGTATAGTATAGTCCATATGTTTGCGTTAAATACGCTAGTACTAGTACTGTTCCTAGTATTAGTCCAGCCGTATATGATTTTCTATCTATTTTTATCTTCCTCACCTTAAGCATTAGGTAAAGTAAAATAGTAGAAATTAAAAATCTAACAAACATAATATTATATGTTTCCATGCCACTATCTACTGCTATTTTTGTTGCAATAAATCCAGTCCCCCAAACCATGGCAACTAAAAATAGGATTAATTCTGATTTTAAATTATTTATAAAGGTTCTCAACTTTTTCCAACTCTCTTCCTTTTTGCTAATATATTATGTATTAAATACACAATAGTCATTAATAGGGCCTTTCCTAATACCAAGAGTAATAAATAGAGATTAAAAGGTTTAATAAACCTCATAAAATCTAACATATATTCATGAGTATACATATAATTGGTTACAAGTTTTGGATTAACCAATTTCCACATTATTAAGAATGAAAAGACATATATAAATATAGATGTATATAGCCCTTTCTTAGTAATTTTATTTTTAAAATTCATTTTTCCTAAAATTAATATATCTATTGCTAATAGATTATTAAAGATATAGAAAAATGGCTTTAGTATAGTATGATATTCAAATCTAATAGGATAAATTATAGATAATATATTAAATACACTTAGATAAAACAATATATTATATGACCAATTCTTCCTAGAAAATAGATATATTATACCAAATATAATTGAAATGTTCGTTAATTGTAAAGGTAAACTTTTTTGTACCACGTCACCTTCAACATATATTTTTACTAACATTTCTAAAATTTGAAATAATGTAAAAAATATAGCTAAAATTGAAAAATAGTTTTTCTTATTCTTCTTTTTTAAAAACATAGGTATTATTATGAATATAGAAGAAATAGCTAAAGATAATATTAAAGAAAAAATATGATCTTTTGCTAACATATACATGATATAGTTTCCTTTTACAAATATATTCATTTTACCTCCACAATTAATAAGTAGAGTCAAAAGACTCTACTTAAATTATTTAACAACTATATTTACTAATTTTTTAGGTACTACTATAGTTTTAACTACTTCTTTACCTTCAATATTTCTAATAACATTTTCATTTGCTAATGCTTTTGCTATTACTTCTTCATTAGTTGCATTAATATTAGTTTCAAATTCTCCTCTGATTTTTCCGTTTACTTGTATCATCATAGTAATCTCTGAAACATGAGTTAATACTTCATTGTATTCTGGCCATTCTGCATTTGATATATATCCTGGCATTCCACATAATTCCCAAACTTCTTCAGCTAAGTGTGGTGCTATAGGTGATATCATTAATATTAATGAAATCATAGCTTCTTTGAATACTTTATCAGATTCACTTGATTTATTATTAGTGTCTAATATATTTTGTTTGTATGTTGTTAATTCATTTACAAGTTCCATAGTTCCTGCTATAGCAGTATTAAAGTGGAAATTGTCTTCCATACTATCTGTTACTCTCTTGATAGTTTGGTGAGTTTTTCTTTGAAGATTTTCATCTTCTTTATTTCTTTTATCTAATTCTATACTTGAATACTCTGCTTTTAATATATCTAAGCATTCTTGAGCCATTAAGAATATTCTATTTACAAATCTATATGCCCCAACTACACCATTTGCATTCCATTCTAATTCTTTTTCAGGTGGTGCAGCAAATAGAGTGAAGACTCTTGCAGCATCCGCTCCAAACTCTTTAATTATTTGTTCAGGATCTACTCCATTATTTTTAGATTTAGACATTTTTTCAAGCTTAGTTACTAACTCTTCTCCAGTTTTTTTACTTACTGGTTTCCCATCTTTCATTTCAACTTCTTCTCTAAATAAATATCTTCTTTCATTATTTGAATAGAATGAATAATCTAGTACCATACCTTGAGTTAATAATCTCTTAAATGGTTCATTAGTTGATAAGTATCCTAAATCTCTAAATACTTTATGGAAGAATCTTGCATAAAGTAAATGCATTACAGCATGCTCTATCCCACCTATATATTGATCTACTGGTGTATATGCATCTGCATCTTCTTTTAAGAAGGCAATTTTTTCATTAGTAGGATCAAGATATCTTAAATAATACCATGATGAATCTACGAAAGTATCCATAGTATCAGTTTCTCTATATCCTTTTTTACCATTAGGTAATATTACTTCTTTAAATGTAGGAGAAGTTTCTAAAGGATTTCCTTTTCCAGAGAAATCTATATCTGTTGGTAATACTACTGGTAAGTTTTCGTCTAAATATACATTTCCTTCCTCATCATAAATTACTGGAATAGGAGTTCCCCAATATCTTTGTCTACTTATTAACCAATCATGTAATCTATAGTTAGTTGTAGCTTTTCCTTTTCCTAATTTTTCTAGTTTTTCTACTATTTTATCTTTAGCTTCAATATTATGAACTCCATCAAATTCTTCTGAATTAATTAACTCTCCTTTTCCTAAGAAAGTTTTATTTCCATCAAAATCATCTTCTGGATTTTTTGCCTTAATTACTGCTTTTGCAGGTAAATCATATTTTTTAGCAAAAGCAAAGTCTCTTTCATCATGAGCTGGTACAGCCATTACAGCACCTGTACCGTAATCCATTAATACATAGTTTGCAATATACATAGGTATCATTTCATTAGTTAATGGATGTTTAACATAAAGTCCTGTAAATATTCCATTTTTCTCTTTATCTTGAGCTTCTCTTGATATTTTATCTTCATTTATCATTTCATCTACAGCAGCTTTTAATTCAGGTCTTTCTTTTAAAACTACTTCTGAAACTAAAGGTAATTCTGGTGCAATCGAAATATATGTAACACCATAAAGTGTATCTACTCTTGTTGTAAATATAGGTATTTCTATTTCTTCACCTTTATATTCTAAAGTAAACATTACTTCAGCTCCACTTGATTTCCCTATCCAGTTTTTTTGCATTGCAAGTACTTGGTCAGGCCAATATCCTCTTAATTCCTCATGACCAGTTAATAGTTCTTCAGCATAATCTGTTATTTTGAAATACCATTGTGATAATTCTTTTTGTATTACTGTAGTTTTACCATGTCTCCAACATTTCCCATCTTCAACTTGTTCGTTAGCAAGTACTGTATGACAATCAGGACACCAGTTAACATAAGATTTTTTCTTATATACTAATCCTTTTTTATACATTTCAATAAAGAATTGTTGATTGAATTTATAGTATTCTTTTTGATATGTTGCTAGTTCTCTATCCCAATCATATGAAAGTCCCATTAATTTTAATTGTCTTTTCATATTTTCAATATTTTGTGCAGTCCATACTGCAGGGCTAGCACCATTATCTATAGCTGCATTTTCTGCTGGTAATCCAAATGAATCCCAACCAAAAGGATGTAATACATTAAATCCTTTCATCTTTTTATATCTAGCTATAGCATCTCCTATAGTATAGTTTCTTAAATGTCCAGCGTGTAATTTACCTGAAGGATAAGCAAACATTTCTAAAGTATAGTAATTTTGTTTTCCTTCTACCTTATTTTGAGTTTTAAATACTTTATCTTGCTCCCATTTTTCTTGCCATTTTTGCTCTATATCTTTGGCAATATATTCCTTTACCATTTCTTTTCCTCCTATTTGCTCATTTCAGATAATAAGATACCTGCAGCTACTGATACATTTAATGAATTTATTTCCCCTTTTAAATGTATTTTTAGTATGCTATCACAAGTCTCTCTAACTCTTTTTCTCATTCCTTTACCTTCACTACCTAATACTAAAGCTTTTTTCTTAGGATAGTTTTCTTCAAAATAGAATTTTTCACCATTAGCTTCAGCACCATATACAAAATATCCATATTTTTGTAGTTTTTCTATAGTATCAGCAATATTAGTTACTTGAACTATATCTACATGTTCTATTGCACCTGTAGATGATTTTACTACAGTTTCTGTAACTTTAACATTATTTCTATCTTGCATTATTATTCCACTAACACCAAAACACTCACAAGATCTAATTATAGCTCCAAAGTTTCTTGGATCTTGTATTTGGTCAAGTATTACTATAGTTGATTCTTCTTTCATTAATTCTTTTTCTAAAAATTCAACAAAATCAACATAATAATCATATTCTGAAATATATGCTACAACTCCTTGAGAGTTGTCATCTCTTTTATCAGTATAGAATATTTTTAAATTTCTCTTACTTGCAAGTTCTAAAACTTGTTTAATATGAGCTTTATTTATTCCTTTGTATACTTCTAATTTTTCAATAGTAGTCTCACTTTTTAAAACTTCTATTACAGGATTTATTCCTTTAATTTTTTCCATTATTCTTCTCCTATAAAATCTAACATTAAATATTCTTTCATTATTTCTCTTATTTCTTCTTCGCAATCTTCTTCTAAATCATAATCAAGATTTTCTATATCTTCATTAATAGTTTTTAGCTTCTTCATCTGTTCTTCTAAAGCTGTGATTGCTTCATCTAATTTTTGAATTCTTTTTTCTAATTCATCCATAAAAACTCCTACTTTTAATTATACTTTAGTTTATATTCTATTGTCAATTATTTAGAATTACTTTTTCTGATATTCTCTAAAACAAGTAGGTGTCATATTCTTATTCTTTTTAAAATTATTATTAAATGACTTAATGTTGTTATATCCTACTTCAAAACAAATATCAATTATAGGGATTTCAGTGTTAATTAGTAATTCACATGCTTTATTTATTCTAATATGATTTAAATAAGTACTAAAGTTTCTATCTACATATGATAATAGTAGTTTATTAATTTTAGTTTCTGATAAATTATATTTTTTAGATATTTGTTCTAGGTTAATATCTTGCATGTATTCATTGTTAATATAGTTTATTATATCAAATATAATTTTTTTGTCTTCTTCATTAAATGCTGCAAATGATTCTCTATACATATTTCTATATGCAGTAGGAGTCATGTTCTTCTTCATATTCCATATTTTTGTGATATGTGAGCCATCAACAAAACCTGACATATTTGCTATTTCATCTAAACTCAGATTAGTATATAGTAATAGATCTTCTGTTTTAGAAAGTCTAATCTTATACAGTAATTCATTAAAAGTTAAATCCGTAAATTCTTCTATATACCTTCTAACTGTTGATTCACTCATAAAAAATATTAGTGCAAGCTTATTTATCGTAAGTTTTTCATTTGAGTGAGCGTGTATATATTTAATAAGTAGTTGTGCTTCTGAGTATCCAGTTTCATCATTATGACCTATCTTATTACTATTACGAGATATTACAACTAAAAATTCTAAAAATTTAGAAATTATAAATATTTCAGAATAGGCTTCAGCCATAAACTGATCTACACATTCAAGTATATTATCATCTCCTATTTCTGCCCTTATCTCTAGAAGTATTTTTTTTATTTTAGTACCTTCTCTACCATCTAAATCTACTTCTCCTAGCTTTTCAATATTGTTGAAAATATCAATGTATTCTGGTCTAATATGATTAACTATTCTTGAAATATATGATTTATTATATGAAAAAATCAACACATTTATATTTTTCTTTACTTCAGTAATTTCAGTAGTACTCCATGGACTTATACTAATTAAACTATTTTCCTTAATAGTATATTCAACTTCATTTAGTTTTATTTTTCCAATACCTGAAACAACAAAAGCAAATCTATGTGTTGTATGTATAGTCTTATCACCTATCTCGTCTATTAACTTAGTCACTATGCTTACAGCCCTTTTTGACTGATTGAAAGTGTTGTCACTAAAATATCCCATTTTTCACCCACAACTTTCCTTATAATAACTGCACATTTACCTATATTATACCCTTAGTTTACTACATTTTCAACGTTAAGTATATACAAAATGAGAAAAATTTAAAAAAAAGTAGTAATTTTGTAAAAAAAATGCTAATATATATGAAAAATAAATAAGGGAGATACTTATGGATAGTTTAAAAGAAAAAATATTAAAAGAAGGAACTTTAAAACCAAATAACATTTTAAAAGTAGATTCATTTTTAAATCATCAAATTGATGTAGCTTTCATGAATGAAATAGGAAAAGAATTTAAAAGAATATTCTCAAATGTTAAAGTAGATAAAATAGTTACTATAGAAGCTTCAGGTATTGCAATTGCATGTATAGCTTCACAATATTTTGATCATGTCCCTGTAATTTTTGCAAAGAAAACAGAATCTAAAAATTTAAGTGATGATGTATATAAATCAAAAGTATATTCATATACTAAAGGTAGAGAATATGATATCATGTTATCTAAAAGTTATGTAAAAGAAAATGAAAATATATTAGTAATAGATGATTTCTTAGCAAATGGTGCTGCAGCTTTAGGATTAATAGATTTATTAAGACAAGCTAATGCAAATATCGTAGGTATAGGAATAGTTATTGAAAAATCATTCCAAGTTGGTGCAGAAAGAATAGAAAAAGAAGGTATAAGATTAGAATCACTTGCTAGAATTAAGTCTTTAGATGGATGTATAGAATTTAAGTAGAGGTAACTCTACTTTTTTATTTAGTTAATTAACTAACCTATTTATAATAGTAGTAAAACGTTGGTTTATACCAGTTGTTAAAAAAGGTGTAAAATATCTAAAGTATTTTTATTATAAAAAAATTTGTTTTATTATCATTTTCGCATTATATTATTTATATAAGCTAAATTAGCATTAGAAAGGATGATTATTAAATGAAAAGACTGATTTTAAATGAAACTTCTTATTTTGGAAAAGGTGCAATAGAAGCAATAGTTCCAGAATTTAAAAAACGTGGATTTAAAAAAGCTGCAGTTATCACAAGTGATGACTTAGTAGAATTAGGACTTGCTGGTAAAGTTACTGCTTTACTTGACGAAGCTGGAATTGACTATGAAGTATTTGGAAAAATAGTTCCAAACCCAACAGTTAAAAACGTTAAAGACGGTGTTGAGTTCGTTAAAAATTGTAAAGCTGACTGTATAATTACTGTAGGTGGAGGATCTCCTATGGATACAGCTAAAGCAATTGCAATCATCATTACTAACCCTGAATTTGAAGATGTATTATCTCTAGAAGGTGTTGCAGATACTAAAAAACCTTGTTTACCAATACTTGCAGTTCCTACTACATCAGGAACAGCTGCTGAAGTTACAATTAACTATGTAATTACAGATGAAGATAGAAATAGAAAATTCGTTTGTGTTGACCCACACGATATACCAATAGTAGCATTTGTTGATAGCGATATGATGGCTAAAATGCCTGCATCACTTGCAGCAGCAACAGGAATGGATGCTATGACTCATGCTATAGAAGGATATATAACTAAAGGTGCATGGGAAATGACAGATATGATGCATATTAAAGCTATAGAAATAGTTGGAAGATCATTAAGAGATTCAGTTAAAGGTTGTGAAAAATGTAGAGAAGATATGGCTCTAGCGCAATATATAGCTGGTATGGGATTCTCTAACGTAGGACTTGGATTAGTTCACGCTATGGCTCACCCATTAAGTGCTTGGTATGATACTCCACATGGTGTTGCATGTGCTTCATTATTACCAACAGTTATGAAATTTAACAAAGACTTTACTGGAGAAAAATATAGAGATATAGCTAGAGTATTAGGTGTTGCTAACTGGGATACATTAAGCTTAGAAGACGTTAGAAACGAAGCTTGCTTAGCAGTAGATAAATTATCTAAAGATGTTGGAATACCTGCAACTATATCTGAATTAGGTGTTAAAATGGAAGATATACCTAAGATAGCACAAGATGCATTTAATGATGTTTGTGCTCCAGGAAACCCTAGAGAAGCTACATTAGAAGAAATAATTGAATTATATAAATCATTAATGTAATAAAAGACACCCTCCTAAGAGGGTGTTTTTATTTAAATTCATCTTCAATTATCTTAAATAAATTCTTTATCAAATTATCTATTTTATCACAACGAACCACATTTCTATATATGTTTTTTAAATTATGAAAAACTATATCTTCATCTTCATCATCAAGTGCTATCGCTATAATCTTAGTCTCGAAATCTTCTACACTTTTTGCCGAAACTTTACTATCTATAATAGCAAAATCTCCAAGATATCCTATATCTTTAGAATCAACATGTGCTGGCATACCATCTGATATCATTATTATTAATTTTTTATCACTCTCATATTTATCTATATATTTTTTAGCCCATCTAATACTTAACCCTTCCCTAGTTCCATCATCACAATCATAATCAACTATATTGTATTTTTCATTTTTTCTAGGTTTAAATGAATAAAGTATTTTATGCTCTAGAATATCTTCATGATAAATAGCCCTATGTTTTACTATAGAATGCTTAATTTTACCTTCTAGAACCTCATGCAATATTACACTTGATTCTATTGCACCACGCATTAAAGATCCCATCATAGATCCAGAATTATCTATCATTAATATAATTGATAGATTATCAAATTTTCTTGTCTCTACATTTTTACCCCAAATTCTATTCTTTATATCAAACATTCTTTTAGAATTAATATTACTTCCAAATAGTTTTTTATCTTCATATTCCACACTATCTAATTTTAATAGTGTTTCTATTCTTTTCCTATATTTATTTATTTGCATTCTATTTCTTCTACAGATATTTAAATATTCTTCCTTATTTCTAAAGTCAATTTTAGGATAAATCTCTTTAATATCAATATTTTTATGTACGTTAGCTAGTGAAAACTTCATTCCCTTTTCTATAAATATCTTTTCCCTATACTCGTTTATAATCCTTATAGTTTCTTCTGCATCTTCGTCAAATTCTATCATAGTAACTTCTCCTGGTCCATCAATGATGAAGAAGATATCTCCATCTGGTTCAATAGGATTATTACTAAAATAGTCTTCTTTTTTTAATTCTTTAGTAAAATCACCTGTGAATTCTTTTAATCTATTTGTAATTTCTTCAATTTCTTTTTCACTACATTCATCAATTAAGTCTTTCAATATTTCTAATACTTCAACTGAATAATCATATCTTCTTCTAAAATTTTTTTCAACTACCGCTTTATGATATATAGGAATGATTTTATCAGTATATTCTTTAATTTCTTCATTCTCCATAACTTCGAAATATGGGTAAATGAATCTTGAAAATACATAGGATAATATTAATTGCAATTTAATACATGCAGGACTTAATTTAATCCCTTCAATTTCATTTTCTATTTCTTCTGGTAATTCTTCTTTTTCTTCTTTGTATAAGTCTGAATAAAGCATTAATAATCTTAAGAAATCAATATATTTTCTAATTCCATCATATACAAATTTCCCTATATTTTCTATATATACATCTTCTATTGCATTATCTATTATCTTTAAAACTGAAAAATATTTATTATTATTCTCAAACCTCTTATCCATTGTAATTAAAGAAGGAAATTTACTGTACAATATATGTAATGATTCATGTATATTTATACATCTAGTAATTAATTTTAATGATTCTAATTCGTCATTTACATTAAATGAGTTTTTAAGCATAAATTCATTTACTTTTTGTAATGCTACTTTATTCTTATACATATTTTTTAATGTTGGATCTATTACTATATTTTTACCATCAGTGAATGCCATGTTACACTTTTTAAATACTAGATTAATATTATTCTTCTCTGTAAATATTCTAGCAAATTCTTTTTCTAAATTAGAGTTTTTGCTATTAAAAAATTGTTTTACAACATGCATAATTACTTCCAATCGAATATTTTTATACTACTTCTAATAGTCTTTTCAAAATATTCATCACCTTTTGCAATTGGTATAATGGTTTTTTCAGCTGCATCAACATAACCTTCATATTTTGCCAGTCTAACCCAGTTTTCTAAATTTCTTGCTGATATTACAAAATCAAGTTCATCTTTCTTTATTCTCTTTAAAATTTTATTATATACTGTTATTACTTTATCAACTTTGGGCTCACATTCTGGTACTCTTTTAATCAGCATTCTTCTAATATCTTCTTTACTTAATTCATCCATTTCAACTATAATATTAAACCTGTTATATAACGCTTGGTTTAATTCTTTAGTTCCATAGTATCCTCTATTCATAGTAGCTAAAAATCTAAAGTTTTTATGTCTTCTTACAACTTCTCCATTATCTAATCTTACAAAACCATTATCATCCAATAATGAATTTAAAAAAGCTAAATATTGAGGCTTAGCAAAATTTATCTCTTCAAATACTACCATACCACCATATCTTATTGCTTTTGTTACATAGGTTTCATAAAATATTATCTTATCATCTTTTGGTATATACTTACCTAGTATAAATTCATCTAAATTTTCACTACAGTTAATAACTTCCATTAATGGCATATTAATATTTTGTGCAATAAGTTTTGCTGACATAGTTTTACCAGTTCCTGCAGGACCTGTAAGTAACATAGAAATACTATCTCCACTACTAATAGCATTACATGTTTTTCTTAATTTTTTAGGTATAATAAACTCTGCAGGAAGGTTTGGTACTAGTTCCAAATATTCTTCATTAAATTCTTTATTATCATATTTTATTATTACTGATAATTCTTCCTCTAGCTCTACTTCATTTTCTTTTTCTATATCTTGAATACCAAAATACAATAATTCAAAAGTATTATCAGAAAACTCAACTTCATTTTTAACACTATTTTCATATAGCTGTTGATAGTTATAGTCATTATTTTTATTGTTTTGATAAATTATTTCTTCTAGTTTAACAAAATTTTCTATATTTCTAGAAAATACAAATTCATCAAAAAGTTCTCTATATTCAGCATTACTATGATATTCAAATATAATATGACATAAATTTTCTAAAAAATTACGCATATATGAATCAATTATACTTTCATCACTAATATATTCTCCAAATGTATCTAAAAACCCTATTTCCATACTTTTTGTAATATTCGAATAGTAGAATGTAAATTTTTCTATTTCAGTATCAATTATTCTTTCAAAATGCCAATCACTAAATATTTTAATATATCCATCTATTTCATTTTCACTAATATATATTTTCCCATATTTTTGATTTATTTTAATGTAATCAATATAGTCTGCTAAAAATATTACCGCCTCTGAAATAGACTGTGATAATGACGTTTTATTTGGATAAGCTTGATTTCTTGGATCAACATATATATTTGTTACATCATCTAAATGCCTTTTACCAAAACCCTTATATATTTTATTATCATTTCTTGATAATCTAAATGATTTTTTAAATGAATTTGACATATTATCACCTCATTTTTATTATACCTCAAAAAATATATTTTTAAACAAAAAAAATCGCATTAGCGATTTTTTTCTATTTATTAAACTAACTCTATAATTGCAAGTTCAGCTGAGTCTCCTCTTCTTACGTCAGTTTTGATGATTCTTGTGTAACCACCATTTCTTTCAGTATATCTTGGAGCTATTTCTTTACAAACTTTTGCAGTTGCTTCTTCGTTTCTTAAGAAAGCAAATACTTGTCTATATATATGTACTGCTTTTGCTTTATCGTCATTAGCTAAGTTATATTTTTTACCTAAAGTAATCATTTTTTCAACGAACTTTCTTAACTCTTTAGCACGAGTTACAGTAGTTTCGATTTGCTCAGCGTTAATTAAAGATATTGTCATATTCTTCATCATTGCTAATCTATGATCACTTCTTCTTCCTAATTTTCTATATGATTTTCTGTGATTCATAAAAAATTTGTCCTCCTATCTTACTTAAAATCCGGTATTCTATTCTTCTGATGAAGACATTTCATAACCATATTCTTTCATTTTTTCAATTATTTCTTTTGCAGATTTATTACCTAAGTTTTTGATCTTTTTAAGATCTTCTTTAGTAAGTTTGATTAATTCACCTATAGTATTTATTTCTACTTTTTTAAGGCAGTTATATGAACGTATAGTTAATCCTAATTCTTCAATCTTAGTATCTTCTACAAGTGATGGTTGAGAATCATTTGAAGCTTCAACTTCTAATTCTTCTTCTGCTCTAAATTTAGCCATTGCAGTTCCTATGTTTGCAAATGGTTTAGTGTGAATATTAATTAATTCAACTGCATAAGATAATGCATCATGAATATCAATACTTCCATCAGTTGTAACTGTTAAAGTTAATTTGTCATAATTTGTTACACGTCCCACCATAGTATCTTCTACTTGATAACTTACTTTTCTAATAGGTGTATATATTGCATCAACAGCAAGGAAATCTGCTTCCCAACCTGTAGTGTTAATCTCATCAGATACTACAAATCCTTCTCCAGAGTCTACTATAAATTCCATATCTATAGCTCTCTTAGTAGTAATTGTTGCAATTACTTGATCAGGATTTATTATAGTTATTCCTGCATCAGGAATGATATCCGCAGCTGTAATTACTTTTGGTCCTACAACTGATAATTTCATTCTTTTTTCAACAGGTTCATCTAGTTCTACTACTATTTCTTTTATATTTAATACTATATCCGTAACTGCTTCTTTAACTCCTTCTATCATTGAAAATTCATTTAAAACACCATCTATTCTTACACCTTTAATTGCAGAACCAGGTATTGATGATAAAAGTACTCTTCTTAAAGCATTACCTATAGTATTTCCATAACCTCTATATAGTGGCTCTAATGTGTATTTAGCACTGTATTGGTCAATTTTCTCTTCTGTAAGCTTAATGTTTTTTGCTATCTTCTCAATATTTAACAAGATAAACCAACTCCCTTATATAGAATTTTATCAATAATCTAATAATATCAATTATTATCTTGAATAGAACTCGATTATCATTGCTTCGTTGATTTCAAAGTCAACTGCATCTCTTGTAGGATTTTCTAAAACTTTTGCAGTTAAAGTTCCTTCTTCTAATGATAACCATCCAGGAACTGATTTTTGTCCTACTGATTCTTTAATTATTGAAAGTTCAGTTGATCCTTCTTTAAGAGTAATAACATCACCTTGTTTTACTCTGTAAGAAGCTATATCTACTCTTTTACCGTTAATTAAGATGTGACCGTGACTAACTATTTGTCTAGCTTGTCTTCTAGTTGAACCAAATCCTAATCTATATACTACGTTATCTAATCTTCTTTCTAAGTATTGAAGTAATAACTCACCTGTTACTCCTTCTTTTCTTGTTGCTTCTTCATATAATTTATAGAATTGTTTTTCCATTACACCATATACAAATCTTGCTTTTTGTTTTTCTCTTAATTGAGTTCCATACTCAGTTAATTTTTTATTTGCATTTGGTCTTATATTTCTTTTTGATTTTTTATTTACACCTAAAATGCTTGGATCTAATCCAAGAGTTCTACATTTCTTTAAAATAGGCTGTCTATCTCTTGCCATTTGTTAATTTCCTCCTTTGCCTTGTTAATTATAATTTTTTCTTAGGCGGTCTAGCCCCGTTATGAGGAACTGGAGTAATGTCTACTATTCTAGTTACCTCTAACTCTGTTGCTTGGATTGATCTTATTGAAGCTTCTCTTCCTGATCCAGGCCCTTTAATTTTAATTTCGATTTTTTTCATTCCATTTTCAATTGCTACTTGTGCAGCTTGTTCTGCAGCTATTTGTGCAGCAAATGGAGTTCCTTTTTTAGTACCTTTGAAACCAGATGTACCACCTGATTTCCATATAACTACTTTACCTTCACTATCAGTGATAGTAACAACTGTGTTGTTGAAAGTAGAATGTATGTAAGCTATACCATTAGGTATATTTTTTAATTTTTTCTTCTTAACTACTTGTTTTTTAGCCACTTATATGGTCCTCCTATCTAAAATTTTTACTTCTTCTTAGCCACAGCCATTTTTGCTGGACCTTTTCTAGTTCTTGCATTTGTCTTAGTTTTTTGACCTCTTACTGGTAATCCCATTCTATGTCTTAAACCTCTGTAACATTTAATATCAGTTAATCTCTTGATATTAAGTCTGATTTCTTTTCTTAATTCCCCTTCTATCTTATATTCTTCTACGATAGTTCTGATTTTTCCTACTTCTTCTTCAGTTAAATCTTTAACCTTAGTATCTTTGTTTATACCAGCTTTTACTAAGATTTCATTTGAAATGCTTCTTCCTATTCCGTAGATATAAGTTAATGAGATCTCAACTCTTTTGTTTCTTGGAATGTCAACTCCTGCGATTCTAGCCAAATCCTTTCCTCCTTAAATAATTTTTTTACCTTCATCAATATGCCTTTACCCAAACATAAAGTACAAGCTCTACAGCTAAACATATTTTTACAATTTTTACATAATTTAAGTTAAATATATATAAAAATTTTAGATGTTTATCCTTGTACTTGTTTGTGTTTAGGGTTTTCGCATATTACTCTTACTTTACCGTGTCTTTTGATAATTTTACATTTATCACAGATACGTTTTACAGATGCTTTTACTTTCATTTATAAAAACCCTCCTATATTATTTTTTTCTATAAACGATTCTACCTCTAGAAAGGTCATATGGTGATACTTCAACAGTAACCTTATCTCCAGGTAAAATTTTGATGTAGTTCATTCTCATTTTTCCAGAGATATGACCTAATAACACATGTCCATTTTCTAAACGAACTTGAAACATTGCATTTGGTAATGCTTCTAATATTTCTCCTTCTAATTCAAGAACATCCTGTTTTGCCATATTTTCACCTCAAATCTTTCTAAAAATTAAACAATAAAACGTGATGAGTAGTTTAATCCTCATCAAACCAAAATCGTTTATACTGAATAAGTATATCACAACTTAATATATTTTTCAATACTTTTCGCACATTTTTTTACAAAATTTAAAAAAAGATTAGACAACTCTAATCTCTCTCTTTTATTTACAACATTCACAGTTATTTTTCCCATAATTTTTTTCTACTATAGCTGCATTGTATAGTTCAGTTTTTCCACAACAAGCACATACTCTTAGATAATATAATTCATTTTTTAAAACTAAATCAAAAAATTTTTGAGTGAAATCACTACCATCTTTCATTCCTTTAACTGGAAGATATATTTTCTTTATCATAAATTCTTCTTTACCACAAATAATACAACATTTTTGCATGACTTTCACCTACTTTTCACTTAAATTTTTTAAAAAGCTTAATCTATGTATATCACATATCCCTTTTTCTTTAATACATTCATAATGTCTTTTAGTTCCATAACCTTTATGTTTTGCAAATTCATATCCAGGGTATTTTTTATCATAATCTTCCATTATCATATCTCTTGTAACTTTTGCAATTATTGATGCTGCAGCTATAGATAAAGATTTTCCATCACCTTTTACTACCGCTTCTTGTTCTCCTAAATACCCTTTTATTTCTTTATTTCCATCAACTAATACTAATCTACCTTCTATTTCTATTTCATTTAATGCATTATTCATAGCTAAGAAAGTAGCATTCAAAATATTTATTTCATCTATTACTTCTTCATCAACTATTCCTACACCGTAAACTATATTTTTACTTGCAGTTAAATAATCATATAATTCTCTTCTTTTCTTATCTGTAAGTTTTTTTGAATCATTTAACCCTTCAAGTTCTTTACTATATCTTTTTATATATACACAAGCTGCAACCACAGGCCCAGCAAGTGGTCCACGTCCAGCTTCATCTACTCCTATTACTTTTTTATTAAAACTCTTATCAAATTCCCTAAGTTCCACTTTATCATCTCCTACATACATTATACCCCAATGTATTATAAAAGTAAACAAAAATGGCACCGAAGTGCCATATATTTATTACATTTTATCTACTGTTCTAATTCCAAGTAAGCTTAAAGCTTTCTTAATAACTACTGCAGTTTTTTCGCATAATGCAAGTCTTGCTTTAGTTAATTCTAAGTTATCTTGATCTATAACTTGATTTGAGTTATAGAATGAATTGAATTCTTTAGTTACTGAGTAAACATATTCTGCAATTAAGTTAGGTCTATTTGATTCATAAGCTTTAATTACAGCTGTTGGAAGTTTATGTAATGAAACAGCTAAGTTTCTATCAGCTAATTCACTTCCTTCTACTAAGTATTTAGATCCTTCAAATTCAATTCCTAATTCTTTAGCTTTTCTTAAGATAGACATAATTCTTACATATGAATATTGTAAGTAAGGTCCTGTATTTCCTTCAAAGCTTAATACTTTATCCCAAGTAAATGTTATACCAGATGCTCTATTTTGGCTTAAGTCGAAGTATTTAATTGCTCCTACTCCTACTGTTTCTGCAATATATTCTCTTTCTTCTTGAGAAAGTTCTGGATTTTTTTCATCTACTATTTCTTGTACTTTTTCTTTAGCTTTGTTTAAGATATCTTCAAGTCTAATTACATCTCCACCACGTGTTGAGAAGATAGTTCCATCTCCAAATCTCATGATACCAAATTTAGTATGGTATTTATCATAATCATATGGAGCACCTAACATTTCAGCAATTCTAAATACTTGTTTAAAGTGATCTGATTGTCTTTCATCAACTACGTATATTGCAATATCAACATTTAATTCATCTTTTCTATAAACTATAGTTGCTAAATCTGATGTAGAGTATAAGAAAGAGTTATCTTTCTTTTGAACTATACAAGGTGGTAATTCATCATTTTCAAAGAATACTACTAAAGCTCCTTGATCTTGTTTAGCTATACCTTTTTCTTTTAATTTTTCTAATACTTCAGGCATCATTTCATTATAGAAAGATTCTCCATTGAATAATTCAAATTCAATATCTAATCTCTTATATACTTTATCATATTCTCTTAATGATGAAGTAATAAATTCTTTCCATAAAGCATAGTTTACAGGATCTCCTGCTTGAACTTTTCTTAATTCTTCTCTTGCTTGTTCTTCAAGAGTTGGATCTTCTTTAGCTTTTTGAGAGAATAATACATATATTCTTTCTAATTCTTCAATAGCATTAGCTTCATAAGCTTCTCTATCTAACCAGTTGTTATATGCAACTATTAATTTACCAAATTGAGTTCCCCAGTCACCTATATGGTTATCTCCATAAACTGTAAATCCTAATTCTCTATATATTCTCTTTAATGCATCCCCTATTATTGTACTTCTTAAATGTCCAGCATGCATTCTTTTTGCAATGTTTGGTGATGAATAATCTATTGCAACAATTTTATCATTAGGTACACCATATTCATATTCTTCTTTACCTAATTTATCCGTCTCTTGATTTAATAAATCAGTATTTATAAAGAAGTTAATAAATCCAGGCCCTGCAACTTCAACTTTTGAAATTACACCCTTACCATCGAAATTTTCTACTATTGTATTTGCGATTTCCCTTGGGTTTTTACCTAACATTTTTGCTTTTTGCATAGCGAAGTTTGTTTGATAATCACCGAATTCTTTTTTAGTCGCATTTTGGATATCTAATTCAGTTAATTCAAAATCATATGATTTTTTTATGTTTTCATTTAAAACATCTAAAACTTGATTAATAAGTATTTTCATTGTTTCCTCCTTCATTTTTTGTTATTTTCGTATTATTATACTCTTATTTAACTATGTTGTCAATGTTAAAAAAGAGTTAATTGATTTGATTCTGGTATAGATGTATCTATACATCCAAATGTTTTTAACATTTCAAGTACAGTTTTTGATATTTTACATCTCTTACTTAAGTCTTCAATAGAAGTAAATTCCTTAATTTCTCTTTCTTCTACTATTGTTCTAGCTACTACTTCTCCTAATTGATCCATAGCAATTAAAGGTATTCTAATTTTACCATCTTCAATAGTAAATTTCATAGCATCAGATTTATATATATCTATAGGTAATAATTTTATTCCTCTATAGTACATTTCTATAAGTATCTCAAATAGTATAATTTGTTTCTTATCCAATACTTTCAAGTCTCTACTTTCTAATTCTTTTCTCTTTTGTAAATTCATTTTTATTTCATCTATAGTTCCATACATTTCTTTAAATGAGAAATCATCATATTTTCTATTTAAGAAAGCAGTATAGAATTCAAGTGGATAGAATACTTTAAAGTAAGCTATTCTAACTGCCATCATAACATAAGCTACCGCATGGCCTTTAGGGAACATGTATTTTATTTTTTCACAAGATTCTATATACCATTCATCTATATTACTTGCCTTCATACTTTGCTTATATGTTTCCCATTTTTCTTTATTTTTAGAAGGTTGTCCTTTACGTACAAACTCCATAATATTAAATGCTTCTGACTTATCCATTCCTTTATCTATAAGTCTATTCATAATGTCATCCCTAACAGTAATAACTTCACTAAGTGTTGCAACTCCATCTCTTACATATTCTTGAGCATTGTTTAGCCAAACGTCAGTTCCATGTGAAAGTCCTGATATTCTTACAAGCTCTGCAAATGTTGTAGGAAGGGTATCTTCTAACATCTTTTTAACGAAGTCTGTACCAAATTCTGGTATACCATTAGTTCCCATTTTACATCCAATTTGTTCCTCTGTAACACCTAATGCTTCAGTAGAATTAAATATACTTATAACCTTAGGGTCTGTTAAAGGTATGTTATATATATCAACATGAGTTAAATCTTGTAACATTCTTAAAGTTGTAGGATCATCATGTCCTAATATATCAAGTTTTACTAATTGTTGATCCATAACGTGATAATCAAAATGTGTAGTAATAGATCCAGAGCTTTCATCATTTGCTGGATATTGAACTGGAGTGAAATCATAAATTGATTTATAATTTGGAACTACTATCATACCTCCAGGATGTTGTCCTGTTGTTTTTCTAGCACCAGTACATTTTTCTGCTACTCTTTGTATTTCAGCTTTATTCCTATTACAATAATCATTTATTCTTTCATCTAATTTTTTCTCTTCACTAGCCTTAGTTATTGGATCTAATTTTTTAAGACTCGTATTATATTTACTATATATCTCTTTTTCAAAATCTTTTTTAATACTTTCTTCAAAATATTTTTTAGCTGTAGTATAAGCATTTTTTTCTGCAAGACCTGAAATAGTTCCTGCTCTAAATACATAATCATCACCAAATAGTTCTTTAGTATATTTATGTATTTCACCTTGATATTCTCCTGAGAAATTTAAATCTATATCTGGTGTTTTATCTCCCTTAAATCCCATAAATACTTCAAATGGTATTGAATGTCCATCTCTTATTAGTTTACATTTACAATTAGGACAATCTTTTTCCTCTAAATCTACTCCAGAACCTTCAAAGTCTTTCATTTCAAAATATTTACATTTTTCACATCTATAATGTGGATAAAGAGCATTAACCTCTGTTATTCCCATGAAATATGCTACTATTGATGAACCAACTGAACCCCTTGAGCCAACTAAATATCCATTATCAACAGATTTTTTAACCAGTTTTTGAGCTATTAAATAAAGTACAGCAAATCCATTACCAATAATTGAATCTAGCTCTCTTTTAACTCTTGATTCAACTGCTTCAGGAAGTGGATTACCATAAAGTTCATATGCCCTATTATATGTCATATTTCTAACTTCATCTTCTGCTCCTTCCATTACTGGTTTATAATCTCCATCAGGTATAGGTTTTATCTTTTCAATTTGATCATTTATCTTATGTGTATTGTATATTACTACATCTTTAACATCTTCACCAAGATAACTAAATTCATCTAACATTTCTTCCGTAGTTCTAAAATAGTTTCCTGTATCTATTTGATAAGTTCTAAAAGCTCTATCTGAACCAAGAAGCAGTGCTGCCTTAGATTTTTTATCTTTATCATCTAAGTAATATACATTACCTACAGCAACAGCAAGTTTGCCTTTTGTTTTTGCCATTTCAACAAAATCTTTATTCATTTTTTCAATAAATTCATAATTAGAAATTTCTTCCATTTCTATCGCATCATTATATATGCTCTTAGGATATATTTGTACATAGTCATAGAAATCTAATTCTTGCATAATTTCATCGTTAGAAATACCTCTAACATATTGACTTACAAGTTTACCTTTATTAAATCTACCAGAATATATAGGACTTGATGAAATCAAGAAATTTTCTCTATCTTTTTCAAGATCTGTTTTAAGTATTCTTGGCTTTTTATCTCCATAATATTTTAAATGAGATATAGATACAAGTTCATAAAGTCTTTTTAGTCCTGCTAGGTTTTTAACAAGTATAGTTACATTTTCTGTATCTGCTATCTTAGGTTTCTTTTCTAGTTTTTCACTTACATCAACTAATTTTTCAACCCCTTTTGCTGATACTAGTGCTAGTAATTCTTTAAATAGCTCAGCAGTTGCATTAGCATCATCTACTGCTCTATGGTGATTTTCAAGTTTAATATTAAATCTCTTAGTTAACGCATCTAAGCTAAATCTCTTAACATCATCTACTAAAATTTTAGCCCATTCTAAAGTATCTATATATGAAAAATCAGAAACTAAGCCCAACTCTTCACATTTTTTAGATATGAAACCAACGTCAAATTTTGCATTATGAGCAACCAATGTTGTATTTTCAATAAATTTCAAGAATCTAGGTAATACTTTATCTACAGTATCACTATCTTTAACCATAGCATCATTTATACCTGTTAATTCAACAATTTTTTTAGGTATTATCATTTGAGGATTAATAAATTCTGAAAATCTTTCAAGGACTTTTCCATTTTTAAGTTTAACAGCACCTATTTCTATTATCTTATCATTAACTGGCGAAAACCCTGTAGTCTCTATATCGAATACTACAAATTCCTCTTCCTCTACAAATACATCTTTTGCTTTTACTATTAAAGGAGCACTATCATCTACCATATATGCTTCCATACCATAAATTACTTTAAATTCTTCATCTGCTTTTACACCCATAGCAACAAAAGGGAAAGCATGAACTACACCATAGTCAGTAACTGCTACAGCCTTATGTCCAAACTCTCTAGCTCTTGAAACTAAAGATCCTTTTTTCTCAGATTTAGGTTCTATAGTTGATAACATATCACTCATATTAGTATGTGCTGCAAGCTCTATTCTTTTTTCTGGTGCATTATCTTCTCTTTTTTGAGTATTACCTTCAACTACATTTATATCTCTTAATATTATTGAATAATCATCAAAATACTTTTCATATTTACCTGCAATTTCAACTGTATCCCCAAGTTTGAATTGTATTTCTTCCTTATCATTTACAAACCTAGTACAAGCTACTGAATTTTCATTGTCAGTTATATATATTATTATTTTTAATTTACCACTTTTAGTAGGTGCTATATCTAAATAGAATATTTCTCCTCTAAGTGCAATTTCTTGTCCAACCATTAAATCTTCAAGATCACTAAATTTACTTAAATTTAGTTTAGGTTTAATATATTTCTTATTATTAACTATACCAGGTTTAATTACCTCTTTTTGTTTAGGAATTATTGGTAATTCATATTCCACTTCGTCAATTTTCTTAACTTCAACTATATCTTCATTTTCTGTATTTAAAGCAAAAAAAGTCTCAACATTAATATTTTGAGAGAAAGTTTCATTAATGAACCTACTTATCTTTTTATTTATATCTCTTTGCATTTCTTTATGAGTGTTCATTATTGTTTTAAAGTTAATTTTTAAATTATCTTGTGTATGACTGTAAGTATAGTTTGATAAAAGTGATGATAAAAATGGGTTAGTATTTCTAAAAATTTTAATTGTAAACTCAACTATTTCATCTATGTTGAATTTATTTTTTTCACATGTATTTACAATAAATTTAACATGAAGAGTGTTGGAAACTTTTTCCAACACTCCTCTAATATTTTCTAAATCTTTAAACACATTTTCTATATTTAAAATATCATAATTTATTACTACTTCTCTAACCTTAGAGTTAAGTAGTGCAATTTCTGTTACTTTAATATTACTAATACCCAAGTTATCTTCATTAACTGTAAGTATAGTATAGCCTTTTTTCATTATTTATCTATCTCCGTTTGTGAGTTTATTATTTCGTCACTGTATCTTTCTAAGATTGGTTTAACATCATTATTTAAGAATTCTTCAACTTGTTCTTTTGAATATCCTATAAATCTTTCTGCTTCTAATATGCTATCTATTTCATCTTTAATAATATCTAATCTTCCATCTTTTTTGATTAATTCAATTAAGTTATTATCTAATCCTTCAAGTTTTACATTTCTTGCAGCTTCCATAGATAGTTCTCTAATAATTTCATGTACATCTTGTCTATCCATACCATTTTCAACAGCTTTCATGATAATGTTTTCTGTTGCCATAAATGGTAATTCTTTATCAAGATTTCTTTTTATAATTTTTTCATATACTACTGTATTTTCAAAAATATTTAATAATAGGATTAATATTCCATCTATAGCTAAGAAGCTTTGAGGAACTGATAATCTTTTATCTGCTGAATCATCTAATGTTCTTTCAAACCATTGAGTTGCAGCTACTAATTCTCCATTATGACCATTTGCCATAACAAATTTAGCAAGTGATGCTACTCTCTCACTTCTCATAGGATTTCTCTTATATGCCATAGCTGAAGATCCTATTTGTTTTTTTCCAAATGGTTCTTCTATTTCTTTTAAGTGTTGTAAAATTCTAAAGTCATTAGTAATTTTATGTGCACTTTGAGCTATATTTGATAGAAATTGTAAGATTTGTGAATCTTGTTTTCTATCATAAGTTTGAGAAGAAAGTGTTTGTTTTACTTTAAATCCAGCTTTTTCTGTAACTAATTTATCTAATTTTTTAACTTTTTCATAATCATTAAATAGTTCTTTGTAGCTTGCTTGAGTACCTGTAGTACCTTTAGCTCCTCTGAACTTTAAGTTTTCTAATCTAAATTCTAGTTCTTCTAGATCATAAACTAAAGATTGTATCCATAAAGATGCTCTTTTTCCTACTGTAGTAAGTTGAGCAGCTTGGAAATGTGTGAATCCTAAAGTAGGCAATCCTTTATACATGTCAGCAAATTTAGACATTCTTTCTATAACAGAAACTAATTTTTTTCTAACAAGTAAAAGTCCTTCTTTAATTTGTATAATATCTGTATTATCTCCTACATAGGCACTAGTTGCTCCAAGGTGAATAATTTTTCTAGCGTTTGGAACTAAGTCTCCAAAAGTATGTACATGCGCCATAACATCATGCTTTAAATCTTTTTCATATTTAGCAGCTAAAGCATAATCAATATTGTAAACATTTTCTTCCATTTCTTTGATCATTTCATCAGTAATGAAATCAAGACCTAATTCTTTTTCTGATTTTGCAAGATTAACCCATAATTTTCTCCAAGTTGAAAATTTAAAATCTGGAGAAAAAATGTATTGCATTTCTTCACTTGCATATCTTTCGCATAACGGATTCACGTATTTATCCATTAAAATTCACCTCTATAAATATTTTGTTCTCTACTTGGTCCTACTGATATTAAACTTATTGGAGTTTCTAAGTAACCTTCAATAAATTCAACATATCTCTTACAATTTTCAGGTAAGTCTTCATAATTTTTAACTCTAGTGATATCTTCTGTCCATCCTGGGAACTCTTTATATACTATTTCAATTTCTTGAGATTTTCTTAAGTTTCCTGGGTAAGTTTGATAAATTTTACCATTGATATCATATGCAATTGCAACTTTAATAGTTTCAAGTCCAGTTAATACATCAAGTTTAGTTAAAACTATATCTGTTAATCCGTTGATTAATGTAGCATATTTACCTACAACTAAATCTAACCACCCACATCTTCTTGGTCTTCCTGTAGTAGCTCCAAATTCATATCCTACAGCTCTTAAGTTTTCCCCTATTTCATTATTTAATTCTGTAGGGAAAGGCCCTTCTCCTACACGAGTTGTATAAGCTTTCATAACTCCTAATACTCTATTAATTTTGTTAGGTGATACTCCACTACCAACACATGCTCCACCTGCTGTTGGAGAAGAAGTTGTAACATATGGGTATGTTCCATAATCTATATCTAACATTAATGCTTGCGCACCTTCAAATAGTACTTTTTTACCTTCTACTACTGCTTGGTTAATTTCAAATACAGAATCTATTATTCTATCTCTCATTTTATCGGCAAGTACTCTATATTTTGCTAATATTTCTTCAAATGAGAATGTTGGATATCCATATTTTTCTAATATGTCATTTTTTTCTTTTATATTCCATTCAAGTTTATCTTTAAATCTATCAAAGTCTAATAAATCTCCCATTCTTATACCATTTCTAGAGATTTTATCGTTATAGCATGGTCCTATTCCTCTTTGAGTAGTTCCTATTTTGTTTTCCCCTAAAGCTTCTTCTTTTGCTTTATCTATAGATATATGATAAGGCATAATAATATGTGTTCTTTCATCTACATATAGGTTACTTAAATCTTTACCTCTTGATTCAAGTTTAGATATTTCATCAAGTAATACATCTATATCTACTACTACTCCTGAACCAATTATACATTTCCCTTTATTATTTATTACTCCTGATGGAAGTAAGTGTAATATGAACTTATCCTCACCAACTATTACAGTATGACCTGCATTGTTTCCACCTTGATATCTTACTACATAATCAGCATCTGGAGATAAAACGTCTATTATTTTACCTTTTCCTTCATCTCCCCATTGAGTTCCTACTACTACATAAGTGTTGTATTTTTTCATATTATTTCCCTCTCTCCTTTTTATTTTATTTCTACTACTTTTCCAACAAATGGAAGAGTTCTATGTTTTTGTGCATAATCTATACCATAACCTACTACAAAGAAATCAGGTATTTTAAATCCTATATAGTCTACATCAATTTCAACTTCTCTTCTTTCAGGTTTATCAAGTAAAGTACAAATTTTTAATGATTTTGGATTTCTCATTAAAAGTATTTTCTTAACTTCGCTTAATGTTCTTCCAGTATCAACTATATCTTCAATTATTAAGATATGTCTGTTATTTACATCTTCTTCTAAGTCTTTTAAAATTCTAACCTCTCTTGAACTTACCATAGAATTTCCATAACTAGAAACATCCATGAAATCTAATGTTAATTCTACCTTGTTATAATCTATCTTTCTTGCTAAATCGGCTAAAAATACTGCTGAACCTCTTAGTAAACCAACTAAAAGCACACTTTGACCTTCATAATCTTTACTGATTTGATCAGCTAATTCTTTAACTCTTTTAGCTACTTCTTCTTCAGTAAGTGCTACTTCTATTTTGTAATTCATCATATCTCCTTTCAACCTACCTTATCTTTAAGTATTCATCTATAAATGCATTAATATCTCCATCCATAACCTTATCAACATTGCCTTCTTCATAGTTAGTTCTGTGATCTTTTACTAACTTATATGGTTGGAATACATATGATCTAATTTGTGAACCCCATTCAATTTTAGATTCTACACCTTTTAAATCTTTTAATTCACTTTCCCTATTTTTCATTTCAATTTCAAATAGTTTAGCTCTTAATACCTTCATAGCTGAATTTAAATTTTTACTTTGTGATCTTTCATTTTGACATGTTACTACTAACCCTGTTGGAAGATGTGTAATTCTAACTGCAGAATCAGTTGTATTTACATGTTGTCCTCCTGCTCCACTAGCTCTATATGTATCTATTTTTAAGTCTTCTTTTTTTAAATTTACTTCAACATCATCTTCTATTTCTGGAGTAACATTTACTGCAGCAAATGAAGTATGTCTTCTTGCATTTGAATCAAATGGTGAAATTCTTACTAATCTATGAACACCTTTTTCACAATCAAGATATCCATAAGCATAATCACCTTTAATTGATAAAGTTACACTTTTTATTCCTGCTTCATCTCCAGGTAATATATCAAGTATCTCAACTTTAAATTTATTCTGCATCGCCCATCTATCATACATTCTATATAGCATAGAAACCCAGTCACAACTTTCAGTTCCTCCTGCTCCTGCATTAATAGTTAATATTGCTGAATTTTTATCATATTTACCACTTAATAAAAGTTTTACTTTAAATTTATCTAAATTTTCTACAAATTCTTTAGTTTCAGCTTCTAATTCTTCTAAAGTAACTTCTTCTTGTTTATAGAAATCTAGTAAAATTTGCACATTGTCATTTAAAGTAATTAAGTTAGTAATATCTCCTATTCTCTCTTTTAAGAAAGAGATATCTTTTAAAACACCTTGTGAATTTTGTTGGTCTTTATAGAAACCTTCTTCTAATGTAAGTTTTTCTTTTTCTTGTAATTCTTTATTTAATTTTTCAAGGTCAAAGATGCTCCTTTATATCATTAAAATCTGAGCTTTTTTCCTCTATTAATTTCCTTAATTCGTATTCTTCCATACACTCTCCTAAACTAGTATTCTTGATAATACTAAGTTAAGTATAACTACAGTAACAACAGTAATTATCATTATTCTTCCTAAATCTACATTTTTTAAAGTCATAATAACTATCATGATAGCTGCAAACACTGCTATACCTATTTCATGATAATTTCTACCTATAGAAACAAAAATATCTGGGAAAAATAAGACAACCAGTACTGAAATAGGGATAGCTTCTAAAAATCTATCCATAAACTTATTCCTTGGTATAGGTATGAACTCCCCAGAAATTCTAAATAATTGAGTAACGATACCAGCAAGTATTACTACTAACCACATTTTCATCTTGCATCACTCCTCATTGATATTGTTGCGTATATTAAACTTGTTAGAGATAAAATTGATACTATTTGTAACCCTTGTGGAACCATATTGAAAGGATATATATACATAAACGTAAGTTTAATTAATAAAGCTATAATAACTATTCTAGCATTCTTAATATCCATCATTAAACTTGATACAAGTAATGATAAGAATGTTCCATAAAGTATAAACTTCATCGAGTTAATTATTATTATTGGAACAAAGTTTCCTAATACTACACCAAATAGTGCACTAAAAGCAAAACTAATATATCCTACTAAATTTACTGCAAAAGCATAGGATAAACTCTTATTCTTCTTTAACGCTAAAAATGCTACAGTTTCATCTGTAAACATTACTCCTACTATAGATTTTGATAATCTATCATAACCACTTAACGCTTTATACATTGGTATATCTATTAAAACATACCTAAAATTTAACATGGCTGCAGCAAAAACTGCTGAAAATATATCAAAATTTCCAGTAGCAAATATCTTATACAGTAGCACCTGTGATGCTCCTGAATATATTATGAAAGTCATAGCTGGTGATACTACTGAATTTACATTGTAAGTATTAGCTATTAATCCAAGGGCAAAACCAAACGGAATAAAAGCTATAGCTATACCTCTTGCTGCCTTAGCACCCTCAATAAATTCCTTTTTATTAAACTTAGTTATTAGATCCATTTTTACTCTCCAAAAAATTTATCTGTTTCTAGTAACATTATACCAAAAATTCTATAAAATTAAAAGTCAAAAAAAGCACACTTTTTAAAGTGTGCATATATTTTAATCTTGCCATTTACCTACTAAATCATTATCTACAATATTTTTTATTAATTCTGTACGTAATAGAACTAATTCTGGGTATTGATAGAAAAATAGTATCTTATTATCATATGGATTTTCATCTTCAGGGAAGTAGTCTAAAACAAATAACCTAAAACTTTCAGCAAAATCTTCATATAGATTATTTACAGCATATGCATCTACATAGTTTTCTTGATTTAGTTCATAAAATTTATTAAAGTCTTTTTCACTCTTATTATCATTATTTCTCCAATCTTGTGGAATATCTAAGTAAAATGCTTTGTAGAACTGATTAAGATATGAATCTTCTATGAAGCATTCAAGACTATCTCCATAAACTTCTTCTTCACAATCTGTATCTATATATTGTGCTTTATTAAGTGAAAAAATATGTCCTAATTCATGAACTAATACTGAAACTATACCAAATTTACTTTCATTTACATCATCAACATTAATTCCTAGTAGTTGCTCTTCAAACTTATCTCCTATAGCATTAACATAAGCAGCAGAAAAATTATTTTCATATACTTCAACTACAGTAACATCTTCTCTCCATTTTCTAGGTACCATTTTCACAAATGTTTCATATACTTCTTTAAGGTTTGCTAATTGTTTATCAGTAATATCAAAATCTATTTCACTTAATTCATCATTTTCAAGTATATCTAAAAGACCTAAAATTTTTCTTGATTCCATATCACTAATTTTATCACCTTCTTGTGTAGGCTCTATCTTTCTCGTTTTTTCTTGATCAGCTATATATAGTAAATGTTCTAAATATACATCTCCTAATTCCTTACATTGTTCTAAAGTTCCACATAAATCATTTTTGGGAGCCATTTTTGATAAATCATAATTAATTTTTTTAGTTAGTCTATATTCAGCAGGCTCAGAATACTTCTCTTCTTCTATTTTATCTTCTTTAACTTCTTCTACTTTAATACTTTCTTTAGTAACTTTAGATTTATTTACTTCATCATATATTGCAAAAAAAGAAATTACTAAAAGAATTAAAAGTATTATTCTTCTATTTTTTTTATCCATCCTCTTCCTCTCAAAAAAAGGTGTCTAATGACACCTTATTTTTTCTCATATTCTTTTATGTATGAAATCACTTCTTCAACTTTCATTTCTCCAGCAAATGATCCATCTCTATGTTTAACTTCAACTAAACCATTAGCCACACCTTTTCCAACTATTATTTTTAAAGGTATTCCTATTAAGTCAGCATCTTTAAATTTAAATCCTGCTTTTTCATCTCTATCATCATATATTACATCAATATTATTAGCTAACATTTCTGAATAAAGTTTTTCTGAAACTTCTTTAGCTGCTTCATCTTTAACATTAACTAAGATTAAATCAACTAAATATGGAGCTATTGATTTAGGCCATATAATACCAAAATCATCATAGTTTTGTTCTATTGCAGCTGCTGCTACCCTAGAAACTCCTATACCATAACATCCCATGATTACTGTTTCAGCTACACCTTTATCATTTAATACTTTAGTATTCATAGCACTAGAATACTTTTTACCTAGTTTAAATATGTGTCCTACTTCTATTCCTCTAGCTATATCTAAAGTTCCACCATCAAGAGCTTTATCTCCTTTTTGAGCTTTTCTAATATCTCCACTTAAATCAAAGTGTAAATCAGATAAATTCATATTTTTATAGTGGTGTCCTTCAACATTTGCTCCACCTACAAAGTTTTTCATATATTTTACTGATTCATCTATTACTACTTTAACTTTTCCTTCTGCTATTGAAGCTATTTCTTTTAATGGTGAGAAATATCCTCCTGCAAATCCTAATTCTGTTAAATCTTTTTCTTCCATCATTTCAAGATCTATTTTAGCTCCAAAAATATTTTTAACTTTAACATCGTTAATTTCTAAATCCCCTCTAATTACTGCAACATAGTAATTGAAAGTTTTATCTTCTTGTTCTTCTTTAAATAGAACTGATTTAATAGTTTTTGCTGCATCTACATTTAAGTAACTAGATACTTCCTCTATGGTTTTCATTTCAGGTGTTGCAACTAATTCTTTAGCTAATTCACTTGATTCATCCATAACAAAATCTAAAACTGATACTGCTTTTTCAACGTTAGCTGCATAATCAGATTTATCTGAATAAAGTATATCATCTTCTCCACTAGCTGCAAGAACCATAAATTCGTGACTTTCTGATCCTCCTATACTTCCTGTATCTGCATCAACTGCTCTAAAGTCTAACCCACAACGTTCAAATATTCTGCAATATGCTTCTTTAACATTATTATATTCTCTATCTAAACATTCTTGTGTTAAGTGGAAACTGTATGCATCTTTCATTATGAATTCTCTTCCACGCATTAATCCAAATCTAGGTCTTCTTTCATCTCTAAATTTAGTTTGTATTTGATAAATATTTAATGGTAAATCTTTATATGATGTTACAGTATTTCTAAATAAATCAACTATTACTTCTTCATGTGTAGGTCCTAATACGAAATCTCTATTATTTCTATCATGTAATCTCATTAATTCTGCACCGTATGAAAACCATCTTCCTGATTCTTGCCATAAATCTGCTGGTTGAAGTACTGGCATTAATACTTCTTGCGCATCTATTCTATTTAATTCTTCTCTTACAATGTTTTCTATTTTCTTAAGAACTTTAAGTCCTAAGGGTAGGTATGTGTAAACCCCTCTAGTTAATTGTCTAATCATAGATGCTCTTAGCATTAATTGATGTGATACTGTTTCTGCCTCTTTTGGCACCTCTTTATATGTTTTTATAAAAGATTTTGAAAATCTCATAATTTCTCCTTTCAACTAGCTTTTTTTACATTCTATTATACTATTTTTGATAAATTAATTCAATAAGTAACATTGTATTATTTTTCAAAAAATAAAAAATATTTTTATTTTAAAATTACCTCTTGACTTTTAATATATTCGAGGTTCAATATATTGAAAGGAAAATTTTTATTCCCCTCTTATACCCCTATGTTTGAGGGACAAATTTTACTTTTCCCCTGCTTCTATGTAACCCACCACACAGAAGCAAAAAAAATTTTAAATTACCTCTTGACTTTTAATATATTCGAGGTACAATATATTGAAACCAATCAAGGTTTTTTATTTTTAAAAATGCACATTTCGCCATTCACCCCCGAATGGCGATTTTTTTTGTTTAAAAAAGGGGCTATTCCGAAATAAACAGCTCTAAATAACCAAAAAAGCCAGCAAAAAACTGGCTTTTTTTGGTACTAAAAACACTCATAAATATTGATAAAATCAACATTTTATGGTGTAATTAGTTATGCTTAAAATACAGTTGAATAGTATCACAAATACAAAAGAAAATCAACTTTTTAACGTAAATAATTACAAACATTTTGAATTTGATGTAAA